>CBDUSG010000019.1:0-14248 GCA_965369575.1 uncultured bacterium
CAAGTCCTCCTGAATTGCAAGAGGAGCCGCCGTGTCATCGGTCAGGCATATCGCGTCGGCCCGCCAGCGATGGCGGACTCCGTCCACCGTCAGCGCGATCCTGAAATCGCCCACCTGGCCGGCGATCTCTTCTATCTCGGCTTCCTCTATATGGGTTATTTTTCGGCCGATCTTCGTGTCCACGGGCCTGTTACGGATGGATTCGGGCAGTTTCGGCCCGCCGGCGGGTCTGCATTTATGAATAAGCCTGACGCGAAAACCCTGCATGTCGAGGTTGAGCGCGCAGCTTATGCCCGTCTCCGAGCCGCCGAGTATCATGATGTTTCGACCGATCTCGGTCGTGCCCTGCCTGAGCGGTCCGAGCAGACGCGCTCGTATGAAGGCCGAGCGCAGGAGGTATTTGGCCCTCTCGAAAAATTGATCTTCGGTCTGGTCGAGTCGGCCCAGATGGTCCCTTATGTTGACCATTTCGAAGCGGCGGCTAGGCAGGCCCAGCCGGTCGAACAGGTGGATTCGTGCGCGGGTTCTCTGATCGTTGCACGAGATACACTGAAACTCGAGCGGACAGCATACGCACGAGGCAAGGATGATGCGGCCCAGCCCTTTCTCGCGCGTGACTTCGGCGATCCTGTCGGCCCCGCGAGGGTGACAGACCGAAACGATCGCCTCGCTGTGACTGACCTCGGGGATACGATCGGCCATATCGCGTATGCGCTCGATGACTCCTTCGGGAGCGGTCGTTCCATTGCACGCGCAGACAAAAAATCCGAGGCTCGCGGATTGGGCCGAATCCAGCGGCTCGGACTCGGGAGCGTAAGGAAGCGCCTGGGTCCTGATTGACGCGGTCTCGGTCATCGCCCTGCCCGCCGCGGCGCTTCCGGCGATAAGCACGTCCATAAGGTCGATTCTGTCTTTGAATTCGCCCGCCGAATGTATGCCGTCACCCATGAGCGCGATTTCCTCCGGAAGCTCGTCCGGATCGGCTACGATGACGGTCGGGCTGATAAGCTCGAGGCGCCTCGGCGACCTGAAATGATCTATGGCGCCGATGTCGGAGCACACGGTCTCGCACACGCGGCACTCACAGCACGCGCCGCACTGGAGGCAGCGGCTGGATTCGGCCACCGCCTGATCCGGGGTGAACCCGAAGGCTACTTCTTCGAAGTCGCGTCGCCGCGCCTTCGGCTGGCGCTGCGCCATCTCGGGCCGCCACTGTCTCGGGACATCCTCCGAAATTTCGACGTAATCTCCGACGCCCCTGGATTCGGGGGTGATCTCCTCAAAGGGCGAGGGTTCGCCCGTCAGGTATTCGATCACTCTGCCTGCGGCCCGACGGCCCGACGCCATGGAATCTATCACGCTCGATGGCCCGGTGACGGCATCGCCGGCGGCGAACACGCCCTCGCGCGAGGTCGAAAGCGACTCGTCCACGACGACTCTGCCGCCGCGTCCCGTGGCTACTTCGAGTCCGGCTTCCTCGATATGCGGCCGCTGGCCGATTGAGACAATCGTCGTGTCGGCCTCGAGCGCGAAAGTTTCCTCCGAGTCGTATATTATCCGCATCGCCCCGTTGGAATCGGGCTCGCTCCAGTGCGCGGGACGGCAAATTATTCTCCGCAGCCTCCCTTCCTCGCCTTCGAAGGCGATCGGGGCCGCCCCCAGCCTCAGGCGGACTCCCTCCTCGGAGGCCTCCTTGACCTCGCGTGGATGAGCGGGCATCTGATCCTCGGTCTCGATGGCCAGTACAGTGACCTCTTCGGCGCCCAGCCTCAGGGCCGTGCGCGCGGCATCCATTGCGGAGTTGCCCGCGCCGATGACGACGGTCCCGGGCCCTACCTCGCCTGTGCCGTAGAGGTTTACGCCGCTGAGAAATTCCACACAGTGCACGACGCCGTCGAGATCTTCGCCGGGGATTTCGAGGCGAAGGTCGTCATGCGCGCCTGTGCAGAGCAGGACGGCCTTGTAACCTTCGTCGAAGAGTCCGTCGAGAGACCCGACGCTCGTGCCGGTCCGAATTTCGACGCCGGCATGCTCGATGGCCTCGATCTCGGCGTCGAGCGCCGGCCTGGGCAGCCGAAAAGCGTTTATCCCCGCCCTCAGCATGCCGCCGGCCTCGGGGAGAGCCTCGAAGACGGTGACGCGAAAGCCGTATCGGTTCAGGAAATGCGCCGCCGTCAGGCCCGTCGGTCCCGACCCGACGACCGCCACTCGCTGGGGCCTCTCCGTGCGTTCCGGCATTTCCAGTGTCACGGGCCCGTTCTCGGCCTCGTAGTCGGCCAAGAATCGCTTGATGTCGCGGATGGCGACGGCCTGATCGAGTTCGCTGCGGCGGCAGGATTCTTCGCACGGATGGTGGCAGACCCTGCCGCATATGCCGGGAAGCGGATTGTCCTCCTTGATCACACGAAGCGCCTCGTCGAACCGCGACTCCGCGGCGAGCGCCATGTATGCCTGCACGTTGATTCCCAGCGGACATCCCGCCCTGCAGGCACAGAGCTTGCGCTTATCGAGGTCGAGCGCGCGCGAGGGGCAATATGCGGGAGTGTGGTTGAGCGGAGGGTGCTTCGAGTCATTGAGCGGACACACCTCTTCACACCGTCCGCAGCCCGTGCACAGATCGTAATCGATATACTGAGGATCCTGCGCCACGACGGCGTGATAGCCGTCATCCAGGCGCTCGAGCGACTCGATCCGGGCGCGCTTGAGCGGCGTGACCAGCGGATGCCGCGTGACGCGCAGGTATAAGGGACGGAACTGGAAATTGATATCGTCGGGCCATTCGATGAAAGTCTCGGTGCCGCCGGGAAGCTTGAGGAAGTGGGCGTCCCGTGTCACCCAGACGACCGGGATGCCGGCCTGCGCCAGGTATTCGGCGACAATCAGCGCGCCGTAGCCCAGGCCCACCAGCAGGACGCATTCTTTGGGCGTTGTCGATATATTGCTTTCCGTCATTCTTGCTTCCGACTCTCGTCCTGTTTTGCCTGGCTCCTTAATATGGCCTGGCCATATTCATGACCTCTCTCGAAAGCTTTTGCGTTTTTCTCCTTGGTATGCGGCGGCACCGACCCCAGCACCGCCTTGCGCAGGGAATCGACGCTCACCACGTCGCTCACGGCCGAGAGGAATCCGAGCATGACGATGTTGGCCATCATGGTATTGCCCATTTCCTCGGCGAAGCGGGTTGCCGGGACATTGTAGGCATTCCGGCTCGGATCGGGCTCTTTCGTCTCGACCAGGTCGGTATCCCATAACAGGAGCCCTCCGGGGATGAGCGAATCTACGTTTTTTGTATAACCCTCCTGGCTCAAGCACACGACAACCTCGGGGGCCTCGAAGTATGGGAACAGGATTTCTTCATCGCTGATTATCACCTGCGCCGAGCAGGACCCGCCGCGGGCCTCGGGCCCGTAGGACTGGGTGAGCGTGGCATGCCTGTGGTCATGCAGGGCGGCGGCCTTGCCGAGTATATTGCCAGCCAGGACGACGCCCTGGCCTCCAAAGCCCGAGATCAGGACTCCTCTTTCCTTGTTGTTCGCCATTGCCGTTATCCCGACGCCTTTGCGGGCGAGGCCGCGGCCTTCTTGTCCTTGGCCGGCCAAGGCTCGAGTTCGCGTTTTGCCACCAGCTCGTAGTTGTCCATGAAGGTCGGCCTTTCTATGTCGACGAACTTGCCGACTACCAGGTTCTTGTTGAAATCCAGCGCAGCGTCTTTTGGGTCTATTCCGTTCCGTATCACGGACTGCTCATGATAATATTTGACGATGTCGAGGCCTTTGCCCATCTTGTTGCGGCGTCCGAACGAGGTAGGACACGGCGAGAGGACCTCGACGAAGCTGAAACCTCGCTTTTCCATCGCCTCGCCTAGTGAATCGGTCAGGCGCCGGATGTGCAGCGCCGTCCACCGCGCAACATATACCGCGCCGGAGGCGGCGGCGAGGTGGCAGAAATTGAACGGCTCCTCGGGGCAGCCGATGGGGCTGGTTGTGGTCTTGGCGCCGAACGGCGTGCTCGGGGCGAGCTGGCCGCCCGTCATTCCGTAATTGAAGTTGTTGACGCACAGCACTGTAATATCGACGTTGCGGCGGGCGGCATGAATAAAATGGTTGCCGCCGATGGCGAGCAGATCGCCGTCGCCCGAGGCGACGATGATGCGCGACTCGGGCCTGGCAAGCCCGAGTCCGGTCGCGAACGGGATCGCCCGGCCGTGGGTGGTGTGGTATGAGTCCAGCTTGATGTAACCGGCCATCCGTCCCGTACAGCCTATGCCTGAGACCATCGCCATGTCATCGAGCGGATATTCCGATTTCCGGATAGCCGAAAGAGCGCAGCCGAACACTGTTCCGATGCCGCAACCGGCGCACCAGATGTGCGGAATCCTGTCCATCCTCAGCATATCTTCATGCGGATGGCGCGGCGCCGATTTCTTGCCTTTTTTGACGCTCATTGTGTCTCCTTAAGCGCAGCCTCGACAGCTTCGAGGATTGTCGCGGGGCTGTGGACCGCCCCGCCGGCGTGAGGAATCAGCCTCACCGGGCAGCGGCCTCCCGCCGCGCGCTCGAGTTCGAGAACCATCTGGCCGAGATTGATCTCGGGCATGACCATGGCTCGCACATTCGCGGAGAGGTCGCGGATCATGGCCTCGGGGAACGGCCACACGGTGTCGAGCTTGAGCAGGCCCGCACGGATGCCGCGCTCGCGCGCATCCTGCACCGCCCGCTTCGACGACCTCGCGCTTATGCCGTAGGCGACGACGGCGACCTCGGCATCGTCCAGATACATGGTCTGGCAGCGGATTATTTTGTCGGCGTTATCGCGGATTTTCCGAACGAGACGGTCGACCATCTCCTCCTGTGCCCACGCTTCCATGACGGGATAGCCCGACTCGTCGTGCGTGAGGCCCGTGACGTGGATGCGATATCCGTCTCCAAAGCTGGCCATCGGGGCCACGCCGTCGGCGTCGGGCCGGAAAGGCAAAAATCGCTCCGGGGCGCCCTTAGGCTTTCGGCGGGGCGTGATTTCGATTTCGTCTGCGGCCGGGATAACGACCCTTTCGGTCATGTGGCCGACCACCTCGTCGGCCATTATCAGCACGGGCAGCCTGTACTGCTCGCTGAGGTTGAACGCCCAAATCGTGAAGTCGAACATCTCCTGCGGGCTGGATGGCGCGATGGCGATGATCTCGTAAGGACCGTGCGAGCCCCAGCGGGCCTGCATCATGTCGCCCTGTCCCACGAGGGTCGGCAGCCCGGTGCTCGGTCCCGCTCGCTGGACGTTGCAAATGACACACGGCGTCTCGGTGCACAGGCCCAGGCCGATATTTTCCATCATCAGCGAAAATCCAGGCCCGGAGGTGCTTGTCATGGCCTTTTTGCCGCCCCAACTGGCCCCGAGCACGGCGGCGATCGAGCCCATCTCGTCCTCCATCTGGATATATATCCCGCCGACGTCGGGAAGGCGTGAGGACATGCGCTCGGCGACTTCGGTCGCGGGAGTGATGGGATAGCCCCCGAAAAACAGGCATCCCGCGGCGAGGGCGCCCTCGCAGCAGGCGTAGTCGCCATTCATGAAGTGGGTTCCTGTCAGCACAGCGTTTGCAGCCAATTCGGTCTTCCTTTTTGTCGGGCCGGCGGTTTCGGGTCGTCCTCCGCGGCGCCGCCCGCTGGATTTGCCGGGCTTCGCGATCTCGGTTTGTCGCTGCCGGGACATTCGCCGGCGCACGCGGCGTGGCCTCCAGCCCCCTGCTATCGCGGCGGGCGCCCTATGTCTCGGCCGGTGCTTCGATGGAGAAGATCGCGAAATCCGGGCAGATAACCTCGCAGAAGTGGCAGTTCACGCACTGAGACTCGTCGACTACTTCGGGGGGATGGTAACCCTTGACGTTGAAAGACTTGGAGATGCGCAGCACGTCGCGCGGGCAGTAGACTACACAGAATTCGCAACCCTTGCACCGGTCTTCTATGATAACGACTTTGCCCTTGCTCGCCTCGATGGCCTGCTGGTCAAGCGGAGTTCTCCAGTATTTCATGCCGTTCCTTTGATCGGTGCGAAAATCCAAAAGGTTCAACGCTGACCGACAATAACCACCCGCTATTTCTTATATTCCTGCATATTCCTGCATATTCTTGCTTTGGGGGCTGCGAAAAAAGCACGGCCTCATTGAGCGGCTGGCATTATATCATGAGCCCGAGTCAAAAGTAAATTCTCGGGTGCTGCGCCTCGCCGGCCCGAGCCACGAGCGGGCGCCCGGTCCCCGGGATTTTCATGCCGCCGGGCGTGCGCAAGCGTGCTCGAAAATCCGGCGCCAGCTCGGCGCCAACTCACTTTGCCTACCCGTAGCGCGACGAGGCGGGCTTCCACGGGAGATGCCCGCCGATAAGAATATCGCGGTATCGCTGTCCCGACAGCCGCATGCTAAAGGACCACAGGAAAGGCCTAAACATTGTGCAATAAAGGTGTTAGGACGCGGCCTCGCCGCTCGGAATCAAACAAGTCTGGGGCGCGACCGGACCGCTCCCTCATTATTGCTTACGTGTCAATGAAACTCTTTGCGGCTGAGATATAGGGGTTTTCGAATCGGAAAATCGGGCTTTTCCCGATTGACGCAATACCGCGGCGAGTGCGAAGATTATGTGTTGGGTGGAAATATATACGACACCAGACCTGAAGTGGCTGTTTCTTTATATTCTTTGGGTGCCGAACTTCCCGGCACATGCATGGGAGGGTGCGCGCAGATGGCAAAACCGCTCCATTTGCTGATTGTCGAAGATTCAACGGATGATGCGCTGCTGCTGATGAAAGAGCTTCAGCGTGGCGGATACGAGCTTGAGCATGAAAGGGTCGAGACCGCTGCGGCGATGGCCGCTTCACTCGAGGGAAAGTCCTGGGACATCGTCATCTCCGACTATTCCATGCCCCAATTCAACGGCGTCGCGGCTCTCAAGCTTGCCAAGGCGAAGGACGCCGACCTGCCGTTTATCCTGGTATCCGGCGCCATCGGCGAGGACACGGCGGTCGAGGCCATAAAGTCGGGCGCGAATGACTATGTCATGAAAGACAGGCTGGGACGATTACTGCCCGCCGTCGAGCGCGAGCTGCGCGAGGCCGAATCGAGGCGACGCCGCCGACGGGCCGAGGAGGCCCTCAGGGAATCGGAGGCTCGATATCGCGCAACGCTCCAGTCCATGCCCGATGCGATACATGTCGTAGACCGCGATCTGAGAGTAATCGTGATGAACAAGGCTTTTACCGATTGGTGCGAGGAACTGGGCCTCGAGACAGATGCGGGCGGAAGAGACCTTTTTGAGGTTTTCCCATTTTTGACAAGCAAAGTCCGCGACGAGTATGAGCATGTGCTGAAGACCGGGGAGAATCTCGTTACCGAGGAGGTCAACGAGATTGGAGGCAGGGTCATCTTCACCGAAACGCGAAAGTTTCCGATTTTCGAAAAGGAGGATGTCGCCCAAATAGTGACGATTGTCCGCGACATCTCCGAACGGAGACAAGCAGAGGCTGCATTGCTGAAGAGCGAGGAACACTTCCGCATGCTCATCGAGAACGCCCTCGATGCGATCGCGATAGTGGACAAGGAATTTACGATTCTTTATGAGAGCCCGTCTGCCGAAAGAGTTCTCGGATACACCCCGCAGGAATTGCTTGGCACGAACAGCCGCGAAATCGTTCATCCGGATGACTGGCCGAAAATGGCCGATGCATTCAGGCGAATTATCGAAAACCCTGGAGAGATCATTACCCAGGAGGTGCGTTGCAGGGACAAAAGCGGGTCATGGCGCGTAATCGAGTTCTCGGCCCGGAGTGTTCCGGAGGACGACATCATTGTCGTCAACTACCGCAACGTCACTCAGCGCAAACAGGCGGAAAAGGAGCTTGCGCAATCGTATTCCCTCCTCGTAGCCACTCTCGAGGCGACGGCCGACGGCATCCTCGTCGCGGACACAACGGGCAAGATTCAAGGATACAATCAGAAGCTGCTCGAAATGTGGGAGATTCCCGCGGATGTAGCCGCCTCGCTCGACGATTTCGAAATCCGATCCCACATGCTGAATCTGGCGAAAGATTCGGAAGACGCGATCAGCAAGATAAAGAAGCTGTACGACGACCCGGATCGCGAGGATTTCACGATCCTGGCGCTGAATAACGGCAAGGTATTTGAGCGCTACTCCCGTCCCCAGAAGGTCGACGGCGTAACGCTTGGAATAGTGATAAGCTATCGCGACATTACCGACCGCATGCGTACCGAGGAGGCGCTCAGGGGATCGGAAGAAAAATACAGGCTTCTGATCGAAAACGCCAACGACGCCATCTTCATATTGCAGGACGGGCAGGCGAAATTCTACAACTCCAGGACCATCGAGCTGACCGGATATTCGTTAGGCGAGCTGGCGGCGACCCCTTTTATCGAGGTGGTGCACCCGGACGACAGGGCATTGGTTACGGAAAGGCACCGCGGGCGTCTGGTTGGGTCCGACCTGCCGAGCACCTACTCTTTCAGAATCGTCAACAAAGCCGGCGAAACGCTGTGGGTGCAGATCAATGCGGTCCGTATCGAGTGGGAGCACCGCCCCGCGGTTCTTATTTTTCTCAGAGACATAACGCAGGAAAAGCGCCTGGAGGCGCAGCTTCAGCACGCCCAAAAGATGGAAAGCATCGGCACGCTGGCGGGCGGTATCGCGCACGATTTCAATAATATTCTGGGCGGGATTCTCGGCTACGCCTCCTTCATGAAGGGAAAAATTGCTGAGGATCACGAGTTTTTCAACTATATCGATACAATAGAAAGGGGAGCGATCAGGGCGTCCGAGCTTACTGCGCAGCTCCTCGCGTTTGCCCGCGGTGGCAAGTTCAACGTCAAGCCTGTCAATCTTAATAAAATCCTCGAGGAAACACTGAAGATAGTGAGAAGGACTTTTGACAAGTCGGTGACGATCGAAACCCGGCTGCAGGATTCGCTTCCCACGGTCGAAGCCGATTCCGGGCAGCTTCAGCAGGTACTGATGAACCTGTGCGTCAACGCGCGCGACGCAATGCCCGCGGGAGGAACATTAACCCTCGAAACCAGTGCCGAGAAGGTGACTGAAAGTTTTGCCGCAGACAACATGGGCGCGGAACCGGGATTATATCTGGCGGTATCGGTCAGCGATACCGGGATGGGCATGGATATGGAAACGAGAGAAAGGGTCTTCGAGCCTTTCTTCACCACCAAGGAAGAGGGCAAGGGCACGGGACTGGGACTATCGATGGCGTACAGCGTGGTGAAAAATCACGGCGGCTTCATGCAGGTAGAGGGCGAGCCGGGCAGGGGCGCTACATTCAAGATATACCTGCCGGCAAGCGAAAAGCCGGAGCCGGCGGACCCGACAACAGCAGTTGCTCCCACCGGCGGCGACGAGGTGATCCTCATAGTCGACGACGAAGCGGCGATACGCGATCTCGCAAGAGACACGCTCGGCTCGTTTGGCTATAAGGTTCTGTCCGCCGAAAACGGGGCCGAGGCGGTGGATATATACAGAGAACGCAAAGACGAGATAAACCTCGTGATTCTGGATATGGTGATGCCCAAGATGGGAGGGCGCGAGGCCTTCCTGAAGCTGCGGGAGCTCAATCCGGACGTCAAGGCGCTCCTCTCGACCGGATACAGCCAAGTCGGCAAGGCACAGGAGATTCTCGACGACGGAGTCCGCGGATTCATCCAGAAACCCTATCAGATCAGCGCCCTGCTTTCCACGGTCAGAAGCGTGCTGGACTCGGGATAGCGGTTTCGATCTTCATTGCCCACGGCGAACTCCAGGCATTTCCCCGAAAATTCCCATCCCCTTGCTTCTGTTTTTTTATTGCGATAGACTTTGTTCGAAGCATGTTGCGCCGGCCGGCAACCGGCGCGACGCCCTCCCTTTGATGAGTACCATTGCCTCGAGGATATCGGCTGCATGGAATTGATAGATACGCATGCGCATCTGGAGCAATTGGAAAACGCGGCGCAGGCGCTTGAACGCGCCGGCGAGGCGGGCGTGAGGGCCGTCGTCGCCGTGGGCATGGACCTTGCCTCGAACAAAAAGACACTCGAACTCGCATCGCGCCACCACGATCTTGTCGTCCCAGCGCTCGGAGTGCATCCATGGGCCATAGACGCTTCGGAAATCGATGCTTCGCTCGAATTCATCGAGTCGCGCATCGAAAGCTGTGCCGCCGTCGGCGAGATCGGATTGGACTACTGGATAAAGCGGGACAGAGGGCTTCAGAAGGAAGTTTTCGGGCGATTACTTTCAATCGCCGCGCGGCACGACAAACCGGCATTGACCCACTCGAGGGGCTCGTATGAGGACGTGCTGCGGATGGTCGTGGAATCCGGCGTCGGAGCGGCCGTCTTTCACTGGTACAGCGGCCCGCTCGAGCTGGCAGAAGAGATCGTGCGGCGCGGATTTCATATATCGGCGACGCCCGCAGTCGAATACAGCAAAAAACACAGAGCCGTGATCGAGAGCGTGCCGCTCGAAAACCTGCTGCTCGAGACCGATTGTCCCGTCAAATACAACGACATCCCATCCGAGCCGGCGACGTTAAGGGTTACACTGCGGGAAGTCGCATTGCTCAAGGGAGTAGAGTCCGCCTCCGTCGCAAAGGCGACCACCGAGAACGCGAGTCGACTTTTCGGATTTGCCGATTCACCCGCAGCGCCGGAAAAGGATTGACATCGGAGTGCCGGAGATACGTGCAGCGCGTTTGCAATCTCGCGTTCTCGCGCATATACTACCGCGAGCGGAAAATAGTTATCAGTCCGGCGCAGGGGCACGGCGTGCCGTGCCCAACCCCCGATCAGTGTCGAGGGCAGGCCCCGATCGGGCGATCAGGGAGCGGGAATCCACGTGTTTGCTGGTGGAATGGATTCCCGCCTTCGCGGGAATGACATTCGGGAGCGGGAATGACATTTGGGAGCGGGAATGACATTGGGGGGGCACGCCTTTTCGGATAAAACGAGTGAAGTACTTCGTGCTTCCCTTAGTAATTCATGAGGATTTACAGGCTATCGGCGACAAATAAGCGCTTGAAAAGCAAAGGGGAAAATCATGTCGAAGATGTTTGAACCGATAACGCTCGCAGGCATCGAGATTCGGAACAGGATCGCGCGTTCCGCGACCTATGAGGGGCTGGGAAACCACAGGGGCGAGCCCAGCCGGGAACTGGCGGAGCTGTACAACAATCTCGCCGAAGGCGAGGTTGGTCTGCTGATCACGAGCGCCACGATCATCGAACGATTCAAGATGCCCCTGCCCGAGGGCGGCGGCATGGCTTATCCGACTTATATCGACTCAGACGAGTACATCGATTTGTGGAAGCCGATCGTGGCAGACGTCAAGGCGCGCGGCGCGGCCATCGCCATGCAAGTCGTGCATCCCGGCAGGCAGGAGGCCCCCGTCCTGAGAATGGGCGAGCCTCCGCTGGCGCCTTCCGCTGTCGAGGAGAAGGAGTCCGGCGTCATGCCCCGTGAGATGACCATCGACGAAATCAAGGACATGGTCGAGAAGTTCGCGCAGGTGTGCCGCCGCGTGAAGGAGGCCGGTTTCGACGCCGTCCAACTTCACGGCGGGCACGGCTATCTCATAAGCAATTTCATTTCGCCTTACACCAACCGCCGCACCGACGAGTACGGCGGCGACACGGCCGGCCGCGCCAAGTTCATCGTCGACATAGTGCGCCGCGCGCGTGAGCTGGTGGGCGAGGACTATCCCATTATGATAAAGATGAACTGCGACGACTTGGTTCCCGATGGATTAACGAAGGGCGAGGCCGCCAGCGTCGCGGCGGTAATTGAAAAGGCCGGCATAGACTGCATCGAGGTGACCGCCGGAATATATGAGTCCCGAAACGAGATGGGGCGCAAGGGCATCAACAAGGAGGAAAAGGAGGCCTATCTGCGGCTTTATGCCGAGGCGCTGAAGGAAGCGGTAAGCATACCGATAATATTGGTCGGAGGGATGCGGTCTCCGGGCGTTATAGATAAAGTTTTGTCCGAGGGCATTGCCGACATGGTCTCGATCTGTCGGCCTTTCATTCGCGAGCCCCAGCTTGTCAAACGCTGGAAAGAGGGAGACCTCGCCAAGGCGACGTGCATATCCTGCAACCAGTGCGCAGAGAACACATTCGTGCAGTCGCTGCGCTGCTACGTGGATGAAAAGAAGAAAGAAGGCTGAGAACGACAGACCCAGGTGGGGGAGTAGGCTTCGCGGCTCAGGACGAATTCCGCCGCACAAAATCCAGAACGTCGGCAACGACCGCGTCCCGCGCCTCCGTCAGAAACGCGTGGGCCGCGTTCTCATGGCATTTCAACGTGGCGCCGGGGATGCGGGAGGCGATTATTTCGGAGTTCTCCGGCGGAATCAGGATATCGTCCGTCCCGGTCATGACGAGTGTCGGGCTGTCGATTTCTGACAGGCGGTCGCAGGCGTTGTGATGCATTGCGGCGGCCATCTGGCGCTTGAATGAGAACGCCGGCGCCGAATAGGGGATTTCCCTTTTCATCTTTTCCTCGAGCCAATCCCAATTGTTGTCGATGAAATCCTGAGTGAGGCTCAGCGGCCTGTTCTTGCGCGAGATTTCCTCCGCTGTTAATCCGTCCACTTCGGCCAGTTTCTGGAGTACTTCCGGCTCAGGGGGAATCATCTCGCCGCCTCCGGGAGAGGTGCAGCACAGGATCACACCGATCGTTCTGTCGGCGTGTCGCAGGGCGAACTCCTGGGCAATCATTCCCCCCATCGATGTTCCAAGGATAAAAGTGCGATCGATGCCCAGAGCGTCGAGAAGCCCCGCCGCGTCGTCGGCGAGCATCGCCATCGAATACTCGACGTCCGGCTTGTCGCTGCGACCGGCGCCGCGGTTGTCAAACAGGAGCAGCCGTGTATCTTTTGAAAGCGCGTCCACAAGCTCGAGATCCCAATTGACCACGTGCGAGCCGAGGCCGCAAATCAGCATAAGATCAGGGCCTTCGGACCCGTGAGTTTCGTAATAAAGTTCAATTCCGTTGACGCTTGCCTTGGACATCGCGCTGATTTCTCCTTGCTCTGCCTTTCCCACTGCGGAATCGACATCGAGATCGGGTTCTATTCGAATTTTGTTTCCAGCTCCTGACGCTTCTCGTCGGGCCACTGCACGCAATACGTGAACTCGCCCTGCATCACCATCTGCAGGCAGACGTCGCACGAATCGCAAGGCACGATCTCGTTTTCCCTGCCCCGGCTCACCTTGTCGGGCCATTGAGGGTCGGCCCACAGCACGCGGGCCAGCCCGACCAGGTCTGCCTGCTCGAGCTCGATCACTCTTTCGGCCAGGGTCCCCGTCGAGATGCGGCCGGCGGCGATGACCGGAACCTCGACTTCACTTTTGACGGCGGCGGCCAGGTCGACCATGTATCCGTCCTCCTTGGATTTCGCGACGATTTCCGGCAGGAAGAAGGATTCGTATGTGCCTCCCATGACCGAAATGTATGCAACGCCCGCCTCGGAAAGCCCCTTTGCAAATCGGCACGATTCCTCCAGCTTCAACCCGTCCGGCAGCCATTCGTCCGCGAGGAACCTGTAGCCCACCGGGAGGTCTCCCGCGCGGGACTTGACTTCGTTCAGCACTTCGAGCGGGAACCTCCGGCGCTTCTCGATCGATCCGCCGTACTTGTCCTCTCTCTTGTTGGTGTGAGGCGATACGAACTGCGAGAGAAGGTAGCCGGTTCCTCCGTGCAGTTCCACCATGTCGAATCCCGCCTTTTTCGCTCTGACGGCGGCCCGGGCAAATTTATCCTTGATCCTGCCGATCTCTTCCACGGTGAGCGGCCTCGGCTTTCGGCCGAACGCCTCGACCGCCGAGGGCGCGACGGGATCGGTCAGGCCCGCGAAGCGTCCGCAATGGTTGAGCTGCAGGCAGGCCAGGGCCCCCTGATCCTTGATCGCTTCGGCCAGCCGGGTCAGGCCCTCGATGCTCTCGTCCGTGTCCGCCCGTATGGTCCGATTCGAGCCGCTTCCTGTGGGATGGTCCACCGTGGCGTTTTCAACGACCACCATTGCCACGCCGCTCCGTGCCATCAGCGCGTAGTGCTCAATCATCAGCTCGCTGACCACGCCGCCCTCGAGCGCATATCCCAGATACAGGGGGGCCATAGTCAGACGGTTTTTCAGGTTCAGGCCGGCGATCTCGAAAGGCGAGAACAGGTTGGGATGCATGTGGAGGCCTCCTGTCGGCCGAGGAT
>CBDUSG010000020.1:0-14077 GCA_965369575.1 uncultured bacterium
TATTGATTATTTCCGTGAGGCCGAGGATCGTGAGCGCCAGCTTGAGCGAGGCGACTTTCTGTCGCATTCCGTAATACGGCGAATTGGCGACCTTCAGGATGTTCGCCGTGAGAGAAGGATCCCTCTCGATGATCCTGGAAATGTCCTCCATAGAAGACTCTTCGCTGGCGATGAGCTGAAGAATCTTCATGGGTACTTCGGGAAGGGTGGGTAGCCCGCCTATTTTCTCGACTTCACGCCTGATCTTATCAAGTCTCTTTTCCGACATATTCGTGATAACGCGTTCCCATGGAAAGCCCGCCCGGGCGCCTTGCCCGATATCCCACGACCCTTTGGCGTATTGTAGCATAGCGGATTTCTTTTAGCAAATTCCGCCGCCTTCAACCTTGCGTTGTATCAATATGCGAACTGGGAACTTGCGAGACCCGTCGCCCGCTTGATATAATAGAGGCGGAGCAGGCCGGATGGCCGCGGTCCCGCGCAAGCGGGGCTGAGGAAAGTCCGAGCTCCAAAGGGCAGGATGCTTGCTAACGGCAAGTGGGGGCGACCCTAAGGAAAGTGCAACAGAAAACATACCGCCGGAATCCGCCTCTCGGCGGATGAGCCAGCGCCCTTCGGGGCGCGCCGGTAAGGGTGAAATGGTGCGGTAAGAGCGTACCGGCGGCGGGGCGACTCGCCGGCCTGGCAAACCCCATCCGGAGCAAGATCAAATAGGAAGGCGACGGAGTGGCCCGCTCCCAATGCCTTCGGGTTGGATCGCTAGAGGTGTCCGGCGACGGGCATCCCAGATGAATGGCCATCTCGGCTCTCCCTTGCAGGGAGGGCTGGACAGAACTCGGCTTACAGACCTGCTCCATCGGATTCTATCTGCGGGGAGAGCCTTCACAAAAGGCTTTCCCCGCTGCCTTTTGGGTCGCAGACAGCCGGGGGATCGTCTGAAAGTTTGCGTTCGCTTCCGAAAACACTTTATAATTACTCGCTCTTTTCCGCAGTGCCGATTCGACCCACGAGCCCGAAAGGAAAAATGGAGAAAAACGTTGCCATTATCGGCGGGGGCTTCGGAGGACTCGTCGCCGGAGCCCTGCTGTCAAGGGCGGGCGCGGCGGTGACGCTGTTCGAGGCCGGCTCCGAACTCGGCGGCAGGGCCAGATGCATTCGAAAGGATGGTTATACGGTCGACCTCGGCCTTCATGCGAACAGATTCGGCCACAAGGGCCCGGCGGCGCGTGCGCTCGATATGGTCGGCGAGTCGATCGAGTTTGCCAAAAAGAGCGACAGGACCTCCTACGTATACCAGGGCGGCAAGCTCGTCAAAAGGCCGAACGCCATCGAGGATTTCATGGAGACCGAGCTTGTGCCGGTCGAGAGTAGGCAGGCCCTGACGCAGGCTCTGTTTGCAATGGTGGGCGAGGACCCCGCCGACTGGTACGACAAAACACTCCTCGAATTCGTCGATCGCCACACCCGCGACGAGCATGTCAAGCGGTTTTTCAGGCTGCTGGGGTTCACGATCATTGCGCCCGATATCGAGACCGCTTCCGCGGGCGAGGTTATCAGCTTCATCAAGAACGCCCGGATGGCCGATGAGCCGATCGCAGAGCCGGTAGGAGGCGCAAAACAGATAATCGACAAGCTGGCCGGCGTTATCGAGCGCAGCGGCGGTGAAATACTGACCGACTGCAGGGTGGATCGCCTCGAAATCCGGGACGGCAGAGCCGTCGGAGTGACTGCCAACGGGCGCCTGCGGCCGGCCGACGCGGTCGTGTTCACGCCGCCGATACAGCATTTGTTTCGATCCGCCGGGAAAGAACATTTCCCGCCGGAGTTCGTCGACTATGCGGAGAGCCTGGAGCCGACCTCGGGCGTCAGCATCGACTTCGGCCTGAGCGAGCCCGTCTCGGACATGGAGGGCAACATTATCTGCCTCGATCCCGTCGTGCTGGGCGGTTTTCCGTCGAACTACGACAAGTCGCTGGCGCCGCCGGGCAAGCAGCTTTCAACATGGCTGATGATCGTCCCACACGCAGGGGCCGGGCAGGGGACGGCGCTGAAGTCGGCGTTGGTCTCACTCCGCGAGTTTATCGAGGAGCTGTATCCTGCCATTTCAAAGCATATCGAGTGGGAGCGTCCGCTCGCGTTCCCGATTCTCGACGGGGTCCACCTCAAGGTCGGCCAGACACGGGTGGACAGGCACGACATTAAATCGCCTTATGTGGAGAGCCTGTTTTTCGCAGGCGACACGGCGAAGGGGGACGGCTGCAGCGGTGATATCGCCTTCGACTCGGCGATAAAGGCCGCCCCGATGATTATGGAATATCTCGAAAGCCTGAAGGAGTGAATGAATGAAGAAGCTGCTCAGAGTCGATATGACAAACCTCAAGGTCGCCCTGGAGGATCTTCCCGCGGAATACGAAGGACTGGGAGGGCGCGGGCTGACATCGGCCGTCGTCGGCAAGGAGGTTCCACCCGCGTGCTCTCCGCTTGGTGCGCATAACAAACTCGTGATCGCGCCGGGCCTGCTCTCGGGCACGGGAGCCCCGTGCTCCGGACGCCTGTCAGTCGGCGCGAAGAGTCCGCTGACCGGCGGCATCAAGGAGAGCAACGTCGGCGGCACGGCCTCGCCCAAGATCGCGCGCCTTGGCATCGCCGCCATCGTGGTCGAGGGCCAACCTGCTGAAGACAACACCTACATTTTGAAAGTCAGCAGGGACGGCTGTTCGCTCGAGGGAGCCGCCGACCTTGCCGGGCTCGGAAATTACGAGACGTGCGCCGGCATCCGCGAGAAATTCGGCGGGAATGTCTCGGCCATTTCGATAGGGCAGGCGGGCGAGATGCTGCTCGCCGGCGCGAGCGTCGCCGTCACCGACATGGAGGGCCTGCCCAACCGACACGCCGGCCGCGGCGGAATGGGCGCGGTCATGGGCTCGAAGGGACTCAAGGCCGTCGTCATTGACGATTCGGGCAGCGAGGCTGTTCGAGCGGTGGATAAAGACGAGTTCTCGAAAACCGCGCGCAAGTTTGCGAAAGGTCTGCGGGAGGGCGGCGGATTCCTGGAGCAGTTGAGGACGTGCGGCACCCCCGGCGGCATCCCTAATTTTAACGCTCTCGGCACGCTGCCGACTCGCAACTTCGGGGCGGGCACTTTCGAGGGCGCCGAGAAGATCGAGGGGCTCGCCATCGTCGCCACAGCCAGGGAGCGCGGCGCGAAAATGCATGCGTGCACGCCGAGCTGCCCCATCAGATGTTCGATTAACTATAACGACAGGGACGGGAAGCATCTGGTCGGCGGCCTCGAGTACGAGACCGTCGCCCTGCTGGGATCGAACCTGCTGATAGATGACGTCGACGCCATCGCCCTGATGAACCGCCTGCTGAACGATTGCGGTCTCGACACCATCGAGACCGGCGCCGCCATCGGCGTGGCGATGGAGGCGGGCTACATCAGGTTCGGCGACAGCGAGAGCGCGATCGAGCTTATCGAGGAGGTCGCGAAAGGGACGATCCGCGGGCGCATGATCGGGAGCGGCGCGGTCGTCACCGGCAAGATTCTCGGCGTCAGGCGGGTTCCCGCCGTCAAGGGGCAGGCGATGCCGGCGCATCATCCGCAGAGCAACAAGATCGTCGGTGTCACCTATTGCACGAGCCCGATGGGCGCCGACCATACCGCCGGCATCATCTACGACGATACGATCCACGATCCCGAGGGAAAGGTGGAAAAGTCGCTTGCGGTCCAGATACAGATGGCCTTCGTGGATTCACTCGGCATGTGCATGTTCTCGAGGGCGTGCCCGAATTATGGCGGCTATATCACCGGGCTGCTGACGGCGCTCAACGGCTCGCCGTTCACCGAGGCCGACATGCAGGAATCAGGCAGGCGCGTGCTTGGAAGCGAGCACGACTTCAATCGGCGCGCCGGGTTCACATCGGCCGACGACCGCCTTCCCGAGTTCATGACGGAGGAAAAGATAAAGCCGCACGATCTCGTGTTCGACGTGCCATACGACGAGGTCGACAAGCTCTACGACGGAATCTGATTGCATGATCCCGCGACGCGGCGCGGAAAAAGAGGAAGAAAAATCGGCGGTCCGCTCTGGTGCATATCCCATTCGGAGCGCGACCGCCATGCTTCGGAAGGACTGAAGCGGATTTTTCCTTAAAAATGCATGTTTACCGGGGTCGGCGGTTTCGGGTTCTCGACCGTCTCGAATTTTTCGCTGACGGTTTCGATGTATGAGGCCCATTTGTCCGGATTCTGCAGGACGGCGCCTATCCTGATTCTGCCAAGCCCCTCGGCGTGCCGCTCGTACCACTTGAGGGTGGCTTCGATAATTCCGGGCACGTCCTCGTCCGACAGGAACATGGCGATCTTGGCGCCGATCATGGGGTGCCTTCCATGCTTGCCGCCGACGCGGACGACCCAGCCCGTTATCTCTGCGAGCCAGCTGTCAGAGGGGCAGGCGCGGATGCAGTCGCCGCAAAACAGGCATTTCTCGGCGTGATAGATGGGTTCTCCGGTCTCCGGATCGCTCTCGATCGCGCCCTCTTTACATGCGTGCGAGCACACGCCGCAGGCGATGCAGGCCTGCTTGTCCAGCTTCGGCTTTACGGCGCCCTGAAAACCCATGTCCATCTCACTGGCCCTGGCGCAGTCGATCGGACAGCCCGAAAATGAGATCTTGAACTTGTGGGCGAGCTCGTAGCCGAAGAACTTTTCGTCGACGAGCCTGACCATCTTCTGCGTGTCCGTCAGTCCGTTCGGATTGTATTCGCATCCCGAGCAGGCCGTCGGCACCCTGACGCGAGGCCCGCATGATGCGATTCGCTGATCGACCTGCGACAGCTCCTCGTTGATCGCCTTGAAGTCGTGGTAGTCCACGTACGGCAGCTCGATCGACTGTCTGACGGAAAGGTGTACGTAGTCGCCGGCGTATTTTTTTGCGACCCCCACGATTTTCTCGAGTTTCGAAATTGGGACCCTGCCGCCGGGACAACGCAGCCTCACGGTGAACTGGTCCTTTTGTTTCTGTTTGATCAGGCCGCCGGATTTCAGGGTGTTGAAGTCTATCGTGCCGGTTTTCCCCTCTACCTGCGTGTCTATATCGACCTGGCTCACTCCGTCCTCTATGAACTTGTCAACCATTTACAGTTCCTCCGCCCTTTTTTATCAGAAGGCTGAAGCCGTCATCGGCGGTCTTTTCGACTTTTATAATCCTGTGGCCTTCTTCTTTTAACGAGCGGGGTATGTTCTGCATGGCCTCGCCGCCGTCGACGATCGCCTGCAGGTTTTGTCCGTCCTCCATTTCCTCAAGCTTCAGCTTCGTCTTGACGAAATTCAGCGGACACTTTTCGCCCCTCAAGTCAATGTAATCATCGATATGGTCAGAGATCGCCGGGTCGGCCGATTTGTCAGGGGATGAGGGCGGGCCGGCGTTTTTGGCTTGCATTGTCACGCGCCCCGCCTAAGAAGCTTGTACCGCCGAGGCCGCTCCGGCTTCGGCAACTTCTTCCGACTTCAGCGGGCACGTGTGGATTCCGCATTCGCCGCCGCACTTGCTCGTGCCGATCCAGCGACCGGCGCGCTCGTTATCGTCGGTTGTAATGCGCGTGCATGGCGCGCACCCGAGCGAGCGGTAGCCCTCGGCGTAGAGCGGGTTGACCGAAACCTTGTTCAGGGCGATGTACTGCCACACCTCGAGCTCGCGCCATATCAGGATCGGGTTGAGCTTGATGAGGCCCTTGTCGCGCTCCTCGACCTCCCTGAAATCGGTTCGCGTGCGACCCTCGGTGCATCTGAGGCCGGTCGCCCAGCACGTGACTTCCATATCTTCGATCGCCTGCCGCGTGGGGCAAACCTTCAGCATGTTGCAGCAAAGGTCGGGATCGGTTTTATAGAGGTTCTCGGGGATGGCCTCGTCGTTTCGGAAAACCTGCAGCTCGGGATAGCGCTTTACCTCGTAGTTCATGAACTCGACCGTCGCCCTCGGCTTGAACCGGGTGGTTACGATGAAGCCGCGAATGTCCGGTGACACCTGTTTGGCCAGATGCCATACGGCGACCGAGTCTTTCCCCAGGCTGTTTGCGACCACGAGCCCGTCGCCATATTCCTCGTGGGCCTCTCGAATGAGGCCGAGCGAGCGGTCCACCTTTTGGGCAAAATTCAGATTGCTGACCAGCGACGTAATGTCTTCTGAGTTGTTACGGGATGCCATCATCTGAAAACCTCCTGTGGGAACCTCCTGTGGGAACCTCCTGAGTATTCGAAATCAGATTCTGTGCCGGGATGTCACTATCTTGACTAAACTAATCAACATGGTAACATATAAACCGGGATTTGTCAAGGGGTTTCCTGTGGACAGGTTGTAACCTATTGCAGTGCAAGATGTTGAGCGCGATGCGGAAGCGGCGGTTTATCCGCCTCCGACCGGCGGGAACACGCCGATCTCGTCTCCTTCGCTCAGCATGTGATCCGGCTGCTGCATTACCGAGTTCACAAAGGCGGTCTTCACCTCATCCCGGGGAATGCCCAGGTTATCATACAGATCGTTCAGCGTCGCCGCCTCGCCGAGTTCGACCTCGACGGGATCATGCATGATCGAGCCGCCGGCATATTTCGTGAGTGTGGCATACAGTTTTGCGCGCACTTTCATGGCTGCCTGTCAGAAATTAAAAACCGAGTCGAGTTCCTTGTGTGACACATCGAAAACGACATTGTGCGGCGGCAGCTCCTCGGTCTCGAAAAACAGCGGGAGCCGGTCGTCTATGGAAGTAAAGCCGGCCTTTTTGTTGAACGCCCTCTCCACCTTGAGCACGCTCTTTCCCAGTTCGGTCACATCGTCTGCCCCGAGGCTGAGGCCGTATTGCGCATTTATCATCTCGTAAATGGCCTCGAAGGCCTCTGGCATATCGAGCACTGCGAACGCGACGAACAGGCACAGGCCGGTGCAGTCGATCGCGGTCGTGGCGATCTGCAGATTGCGCGAAAGATCGACCTGCCCCTTTCGCTTGAGCGGGTCGACGTTTCCGCCGACGCCGAGTATGTTGGCCGTGACGCTGTAGCCGGCGGTGTGGTCGGCGCCCATGGGTGTGGTCGCGTACGTCACGCCGATTCCCTTTACGGCTCGGGGGTCGTAGGCAGGCAGCGCCTGCCTCTTTACGACGGGAACCCGCTCGACGCCGAATACCTGGCCGGTGACCGCCGCGCCGCTGCCGAGGATGCGCCCCAGAGGGGTGGCCTTTCCGACTTCCTCCCGGATCAGCCTGATGGCGCCCTTGCCGTCGCCGAACTCGATCCCGCTCGCCGCCGCTTCCATCAGCACGCCCAGCGTCGCGCCCATCTCGATCGTGTCGACCCCTATGTCGTCGTACAGCCGGTCGAGCCGGGCGATGACGTCGAGGTCGTTGATACCGCAATTGGGCCCGTTCGCCCAGATGGTCTCGTACTCGGGCCCCTTCGTCAGGTACTTCTTATTCTTGTCGTTGTATATCCGCGAGCATCGGATAACGCAGCCGCGGTGGCATGCGTGGGTGGCGACGCCGTCGCGCTCGAGGATTATCTCGCGCTGACGCTCGCCGCCGACCATGGCCGCGTCCTCGAATTGGCCGGACCGGAAATTGCGCGTCGGCAGTCCGCCCGCCTCGTTGACGATGTTGGTGAGAACGTTGGTCCCGTACGTTGGCAACCCCTGGCCGGTGACTGCGTGCTCCCTGAGGGCCGTCGCGAATTTTTTTGCGGCCTTTTTGAAGGCCTCCTTGTCCTTGATGGCGACGGCGGGCGTTCCCTTGTCGTCGACGACGACCGCCTTGAGTCCTTTTGAGCCCATCACCGCGCCCAGGCCGCCGCGGCCCGCGTGACGGGTGGGCCGGTTTTCGAGGTCGGTCACGGCCACGCTGGCCGCAGTCATCAGTCGCTCGCCGGCAGTGCCGATCGTGATATAGGAAACCTTTTCTCCATATTTTTTCGTGAGCTTCTCGACTGTCTTGTAGTTGTTGGTATTCTTCAGTCCTTTGGCCGGTAGCAGCTCGGCCCCCTTCTTGTTGATAACGAGCTTCCAGAGCGAGCCGTCTGACGGCCTGCCTTCGATAACGACGGCGGCGATGCCGAGGCGCGCGAGCCTTTGCGCCGCCGTGCCGCCGGCGTTGGATTCCTTGATTCCGCCGGTCAGCGGACTCTTCGCGCCTACCGACAGCCTTCCCGAGCAGGCGGCCGGCGTGCCCGTGAGCAGGCCGGGCGCGATCACAAGCTTGTTTTCCTCGCCGAGCGGATGGCACAGCGGCGGAACCTCGTCGGCCACGATCCCCGACGTCAGCCCTCGTCCCCCAAGGCCCGCATACGCGGCGGGTATCCGCTCTTCTTTCACGGTCTGGTCGGTCATGTTTACACGAAGTATCTTGTCCATCGAGAAAACCTCCCCCGCTGAGCACCATTGGTTGAAGGAAGAAGCGAGCGCTATTTGCGCCGAATAAATTATGACACAGCGCACACCTTAATTCAAGGTTCCCGCGCAGGGGCGAAAGAGGGGCGATCAGGAAGGAATCATCCGGGAACAGGAAGACGCGATATCTTTCACCCCGAGGTCAGCCTGAGCAGTTCTGCTCGGATGATCCCGCCGGCGCTTCGACCCAGCGATTCGAGCTCGTGCCCGGTGAAGTGGCGGCCCTCGGCCCATTCGACCGGTTCCGGCCGGAATTGCTCCGGCGGAATAAAATAGCCGAGCGAGTCGTTGACCTGGTCGATGAAGAGGGTGTGTCCGCTTTCGCCGACGCCCGCGACGATGCCGGGGAACGATTCGCCCGGCGTTGTGACGATCGTTATCTCGCCGATTTCCACTTTCGAAATCGTGGTCACCGCCTCCGGCGGTCTCTGCGATGTATGTATGATCCCGGCCTCCATCATCATCCGGAAGCCCGGATTCTCGACCGGCAGGCGGACCTCGGCCGATTCGACGGATAGCGTATCGCCGGCGATCGGGCGCGCGCTTCGGGCCATCTCGGACAGTTCTTCCGCCAGCCTGCGGCCGTATGCGTGCGCCTCCTCATATCCCTTTTCGCATCCCTCCGGCTCCATTGCGCCGCACGCGCCGAGCAGAAAGAGCGTGGTTCCCCCGAGCTTTTCATCGAGCAGCCTGCACGCCTCGCCCGGGTAACCGGCCGAAATCCTGTCGTCATCCCTCGGGGCGAGTTCGGGCTGCGCCGTGTAGCTTACGAGAGAGCCGACGGCGCCGCCATCGGCCTCGAAGAAGATGCCCCAGAGGGCCAGTCTCATCGCGTCGGGTTCACGGAAGTTGGAGACGCCCAAATTCTTGTCGTCATAGGCAAACAGCGCCCGGGCCGGACGGGCCGTTTTAATGGCCTCCTCCGCCGCCTCGGCCGCGGTCTCGATCAGAAATTCGCCATATTTTTCGTTGTAGCCGCTTTCACCTGGCGAAGGCCCCCACAGGCCCATCGTATCGGGGCCGGAGTGCATGTGTGTGGCGGCAACGATAAGGTTCTCGGGCGCGATTACGTGCCTGGAAAGCTTTGAAGTGAGAGCGTTCTTGAAATCCCGGAACAGGCCGATGACGTCGAAGGAGAAAAATAGAATTCGCTCAGCGTCATTCTCGATGCTCAGGCACCGCAGAAATATGTCGTCGACCACGCCGGTTATCCGCTCGGCCTCGCCCATTTTGTAGCCGGCGCGGTATACCAGGCCGACGTCCGGCGCCGGCGTTATTTTTCTTATTGCGGCTCCGACTCTGAACGGGCGTTCCGACATATTGATTCCTTCTTTGTTGCGGCGACCCGAGGAGCCTGGCGGCCCCGGTTCCGACGGCGCAACCAATGCCGTCGTCTCATTCGATCACGGGCAGGCCGCCTATCATATCCTTGATGTTCTCGAGGATGCCGAGACCGCGCACGTGGAACGGCTCGGCCATGGGCATGCCGGCCTTCTTTCCGTCTTCTTCGGCTATCGCCCGAATCGATGCCGGGATGACGTCGTCGAGAGGACTGTCGAACAACGGACTTGACTTGCCGAGCACTTTGAGCCGCGCGGCGCCCTCCATTTGCATAAGTTCGAGCTGGCTCCTGTAGCACAGGATGGCTTCGACCTTTTTGTCGATGTACTCGGAGACATCGACGTATGAGTTCGGGTTGGGCGTTTTGCCGAAAATGACCTTCGCCACCACTGCGGTCTGCAGCCCCTCGACGAGGTGCTCGGGGTGGAAGAGATGAAAGTGAGCGAAACTGCACGCCTCGAGCACTGCCTGTCCGACCGCTCGGTGATCCGGGTTTTCGTCGAAGTTCCATGGGTCGATCGTGAACACGGCGGCGGGCTGCACTTCGCGCACGTGGCGGACGATCGTCTCCCGCAGGCCGTGGTCCGGCTCGAGGAAGTGATTCTTCAGGCTGAGGAATTTGATGTTCTCGACGCCCAGCACTTTGCACGCGGCGAGTTGTTCCTCTTGCATGACGCGGGCCAGCTTTTCGTCGGTGTCGTAGGACGGGTTAAGCGTGCCCTGCTCGCCGTCGGTGACTACCAGCGTGTGCACCTCGTGCCCTTCGGCTATCAGTCTTGCGATGGTGCCGCCGAAGAAAAAACAGAGGTCATCCGGATGCGGTTCGACGACGAGGTAGCGCATGGGCGGCGTTCTCCTTTCGTTGTTTTCGATATGGCGGTTCCTGAATCGGGTCGAACGAATTCGGTCCTGCATCACTAAATATTCGGTTTGGAATATTCGGTTTGATGCTTCCGTCCTGCGCCCTCAGGCGCTATTTCTGCATGCGATGACGTCGATCTCGACCTGAATATCGAACGGCAGACGGCCCGCCTGGATGCATGTGCGAGCGGGCGGGTTCTCGGGGAAATATTCGGCGTACACCTCGTTGAATGCGAAAAAATCGTTCATGTCGCCGAGGTATGCGGTCACCTTGAGCACATTTTCCATTGATGAGCCGACATCTTCGAGGATGCTCTTTATGTTTTCGAGTGTCTGCCGCGCCTCTTCCTGGACGGTTCCGGTCACCAGCTCTTTTGTCTCGGGATTGAGCGGTCCCTGTCCCGAGACGAAGATGAGCTTTTCGAATGCGACGACGGGCGAATAGGGCCCGACGGGGGCGGGCGCCTTGTTCGTGGCGATGATCTCTTTCATATCGCTTCCTTTCAATCCGGTATCGTTTCTGCTTCCATGGCCGGCTTTTTAAAACGTTTCCAGGAACGCTTCGATGCCGGGCTCGATGACTGCGGCTTCGCCCACGAGCCTTCTTGCAGACACCATGTCCTTAAGACCCGAGCCGGTGATTATGCAGCAGACGGACTGGTCTTTGCCGATCGCATTTGACTCGCGCAGCTTTTTCACCGCCGCAATCGTGGAGGCGCTTGCGGGCTCGGCGAAGATGCCGGCCGTTTGCGCGAGCAGCTTTTCGGCCTCGAGCATTTCGTCGTCGGTGACGCACAGGGCCGCGCCGCCCGTCTCTCTTATCGCGGGAAGCGCGGTGTAGGCGTCGAACAGGACGTCGTCGGCGATAGCGCCCGCTATCGTGTCTCCGACGTCGACGGGATTGGCGATGACCTCGGCGGGCGTGAGGCCTTTCTCGATGGCGTCGACCAGCGGCCTGCACAGCGACGACTGCGCGCCCGCGATCGCGGGAGGCGCTGCGCACCTGCCGAGCGATTTCAGCTCGTTGAATCCGCGCCAGAGCGCCCCGATGAGCCCGCCTCCTCCGACGGGGGCAACCACCCAGTCGGGCAGGGGAGAGACCTGCTCGAGCAGCTCATGCGCGATAGTCTTTGCGCCCTCGACCTGGTAAGGATTATAAAGACCCGCCGTCGAGAGCAGATACCAGTTCTTTGCTTTGCAAGTCTCGGTCACAAGCTCGAATATCTTGCTGGAAGAGAGCGTGTTCACCCTGAAGAACGAGGCGCCGTACATCCGCGCCTGCACAAGTTTCTCGTCCGGAGCGTTGTGTGGGGCGAAGATGTTGCATCTCATCCCCGCCACCGCGGCGTAGGAAGCGGCCGAGGCGGCCACATTGCCCGAGGAGACGACGGCCAGCGTATCGGCGCCGGCCTCGATGGCTTTTGAGATGCCGACCGATATTTGCCGATCCTTGAATGAGCCCGTCGGATTGACCGTCTCATTTTTCAGCAGCAGCCGCCTGACGCCCAGTTCTTTTGCCAGGCGCGGCGATTCGACCGTCGGCGTCCATCCTTCGCTCTGCGATACGATCCATTTCCTGTCCTCGACCGGCAGCAGGTCGAAGTATCTCCAGATGGAATGCTCGTTCGACTCGCCGAAGGCCGCGCCGGCCGTATTCATTGCGACGACGGTGGGCGCGCCGCACTTTTCGCAGTTGAAGGTGTCGGTTTTCGGTTCGAACTCAGTCGAGCAGACGGGGCATTTCAGCGAATATTTTTCGTCCGTCTTCATGACAAATCCGAGATCACGCGTTCTATGCCATTTTCCGTAAGGTCGGCCTCGTTAATGATCGTGTGGGGGAGGTCCTCTTTCTCGCAATAATCGGCCAGAGTGAGCAGGATTTCCCTGAGTTCGCCGATTTCGAGGCCGATGTCCGCGGGGCGGTACAGCACGCCGATCTCATCGAGCAGGCTCAGCGCCCAGTCGGGCCTGTTTTTCTGGAGTCTGGACATGAGGAGGATTCCGAGCGAGGCGAGCTCGCCGTGGATGAAATGCTTTCCGGTCACGTGCTCGGCGTTGTACGCGAAGAAATGTTCCGAGCCCTCCTCCGGCCTGTAGTTTCCAAGCTCGAGGCACAGGTCGTTTTCGACTTCGAAAAGCTCGATCAGCTTGCGTATGCCGCCGTGGTTGACCTCACGTATGTCGGCGGCGCTTCTCTCGAGTTCTTCCACCGCCAGCGCGCAGCCGCGGGCGATATCCTCGTCGTACTTTTCGCCGGTTTTTTCGCGGCCGAGCCTCCAGTCGAACGAGGCCGTGTGGATCGAGAGGATGTCGGCCGTGCCCGCGCGGTTGAGGCGGGGCGGAGCGGCGGCGATAAGCTGATAATCCACGAGCAGGCTCTCGGCCTGCGCATGGCCGATGTTGCGCACTCTCCCGCCCTCGCGAACGGCGACGAGGTGGGTGACACACGCGTCGACCGAGACTATCGACGGGATCAGGATCAGGCGCGAGCCGCGCTTCCACGCAAGGTATTTTGCGCAATCCATACACGAGCCGCCCCCGATGCCCGCGACGACGTCGAAAGGAGGCAGCGCGGCCTCGATGCGATCGAGGTCGGCCCTTTCCATGCTCTCGACGTGCACGACGTGTTCCGGCCGGAAGTCAAGCCGAGGGGCGGCCAACTCAAGCGGCGCCTCCATCGTGGCCAATACGGTCACGGCCGGATCGAGCTTGAGCGATTCCAGGAGCCGCTCGCCGAAATTGAGTTCAGGATGCGGACGCACGGTGGGAGTATATCAGAAACCTATTGCAGAGACCAATAGCTTCTTGGCCTCGATGCGCTCGAGGCGATGGAATCGGTGCGTTGCCGAGCCGGTCGGCGGCTTTGGGGGGGAAAGGAGGAGCAACAGGGCTTCTATCTCCCACTGCAGGAACGGTCAGATGAATTATGCATACCGGCCCCGCCTTCCCTGATTCGCGGCCGTTGCGCGAATTAATACGCTTAGTCGGACGAGGAGGAAGCTGGCGAGGACAGTGCGAGCGCTTTTGCCGTAGTTTCGCCCGGATTCCGCCAGATATGCGAAATGTCTGGCTCGAGGTAAATGCTGTCACCCTCTTCCAAAGTGTGTTTGACGTCGTTGGCGACGACTTCGATAGAGCCTTCCAGAATATGATACCATTTGACGCCGCATGCTTTTCCTTCCCAGCAGGAAAAGCCGGGCTGTGCCGTGAGGATCACAGCTACGAGTTTACCGGAATCATCCTCGGGAGTGAGTTCCTCGAGTGTGAGGCTGCCCTCCACGATATTTTGAACCGGACCCTTTCCGTTTCGCAGCAGGTAAAAGGGCATCCGTTTCGAGGCTTCTTCCTCAGGTGTTGAATGGTCCGGGCGTGGAAACATCTCTCTTCTGCCTTGGTGCTCCATGAAAAACTCCTTGCAATTTCAACGCTTCATTTGGTCTTCC
>CBDUSG010000021.1:0-13864 GCA_965369575.1 uncultured bacterium
ACGGCGTCGGCTTTCCGCAGGCTGCGCATTCGGCGTATTCGTCCATTGGCTCTTCTTCCAGAAAGGCCCGCAGCGCCCGTGCGAGCCCGGCGTGTTTCATTCTATCACATGCGCTGCCTTTCGCCCCTATTCATATGTTCGGGCGGATGATTTCAGAAACATCTGCAGGCTCGCCCTTGCAATATTCCGACAGGTGTATAGAATGTATGTGCTTGACTGACCCTTCATTTTCCCCGGTGACACAATTCGGATCGAAAGAGAGAGTGGCCTATCCAGGCGCCCGCGAAAACGTTCGGCAGAAACTTTGCGCTGTCCTTCCTCTGTAACGTAGGCGTTATCGCCAATCTTGTGTTTTTCATGTTCTTCAACCGTTACCTGGAGGGGCTCGGCGCGGACAAGACGCAGATCGGCCTGTATATGGGGGTCTTCGCGCTCGGGTCCGTCGTGGTGCGCCCGGCTGTAGGGAGGGCCGTCGACACATACGGACGCAAGCGAATAATATATATCGGCCTCGGGCTGATGATCCTCGCGACCGCGGGCTATTTCCTGTTGAGCCAGATCGGCTGGCCGATCCTCGTCGTTCGCATTTTACACGGGGCAGGCTTCGGAACGTACATCACGGGAATATTTACCGTCGTCGTCGACGACGCGCCGCCCACGCGAAGGGCGAAAGTCATCGGCGTTTTCGGCCTGTCGGGAATGGTCACGTTCGGGCTGGCGCCGCTCGCGGCCGAATTCATTATCGACCGTCTCGGTTTCCAGGTTCTGTTTGCGACGGCGCTGGCGACGCTGGCAATCAGCCTGGTCATCGCCGGGTCGGTGAAGGCTCATGGCCCGGCCGGGGCTGAGTTCCCGACCGTCAGCTTCATGAGTCTCGTGCGTCAGGTCGACCTGCTGATACCCGTGGGCGCGCTCTTCGTGTTTTGTACCGGAGTCGGCTCGCTGTTCAACTTCATCGCCGTCTACCTGCGCTCGATGGACGTCAGCCTCGGCTATTTCTTTCTCGCCAGTTCGGCGGCGGGCGCAGTCGTTAGGCTTGGGTTCGGACACCTCGCCGACGTCTACGGCCGGCGCCGCGTCGCCGTACCTTCGTTTTTGGCCGGAAGCGTCGCCCTGTTCTGGCTCGGCAGATTTCATTCCCCGCTCGAGCTGACTTTTTGCGGACTTATCTGGGGCGCCGGAATCGGGTTTGCGGTCCCGGCCGTCGCCGCCTCGGTGGTGGACAGGGTCAAATCCCAGGACAGAGGCAAAGGGCTCGCGCTTTTCACTGCCTCGTTCGACCTCGGCGTGATGACGGGCTCATTTGTATACGGCGCGGTCGCCGAGCGGATCGGTTACTCGCGCATGTACTTCGTGGCCGCCGCCGTCGTCCTCTTCGCCGCCGCCATCGCGCGCCGCTTCAGGAATTGAGGTGAAAAAGCGTACGCGCCCGAGCATTTCCCTGCGGCTTCGCCTTCGTTGAAAACTTCGGGGATTATCTTGAGCGCATCGGGCTTCTTGCCGAAAGCCTCGTAGATGTGGAGCCCGCATTTGGAAGAGAAGTCTTAACGAGCCAGATATATGCTCGCCGCGGCTGCGATCAGGGCGACGAGCAGGGCCGTCCAGTCGCGGGGGCGCATGCGGATCTGAATGTAGAACGTGCGTTGTTTGCCGGCGCCGAAGCCGCGCGCCTCGAGCGCCATCGCCATCAGGTTTGCGTTGCGAATCGATACGAGGAAGATCGGCGCCATCAGCGGGATGTAGGCTCTCATCCGGCTCCAGAGCGAGCCGGCGCCGAGTTCCAGTCCGCGGCTTCGCTGCGCCTCGACAACGGTCGCGCCCGTGGCGGCGAAAGTCGGCACGAGCCTGAGCGCGGTCGAGAAGGCGAAGCACATCACATACGGCACGCCCATCTTGACGAGCCCGATCGTGATCTCCTCGTTGCGCGTGGTCGCGAGAAATACGATGCCCACGACGAGAATCGCGTCGATCTTGATCGCCGTCAGCGCGCCGAACGCCAGCGCCTCACCTCTGATGAACAGGAAAATCGCCGCGCCTTCGCGCGGGATGATTCCCCAGACTACGATCGTGAAGAACGTGATTATCAGGAGAAACGTGCGTATGCGCGCGACCGCCCCCCAACTGCGGGCGACCGTCACGTACGCGGCGGCCAGCGCCAGCGCTCCGAGCGCGTGCGGCAGAGTCGAGGGGACGAGCGCGACAACGAACCACGCCGGGAGCATAATGATTTTCGTGCGCGGATCGAGCCGGTGAACCGGCGAGTCCCCGGCTTCGAACAGGTACGGGTTCATTCGCCGCCCTCCTCTTTGCTTTTCTTCTTCGAAGGCTTCATCGAGTCTGCGTTCCTGGAAGCTTCATCCGGGTCGATGCTCCCCGTCGCGCATTCCAGAAATTCTTCGATCGAGAGCATGGTCGTCCCCAGCCGGTTGCTGAAGCGGACGATCTGCGGCGCTATGATGTCGGCCTTTGCGAGCAGGTCTTCCTGCGCGAACACCTCCCGCGTCGGGCCGTCGGCCACAATCCTGCCATCGCTCATCAGGATGATCCTGTGCGCGTACTGAGCGGCGATCCAGACGCAGTGCGTTATCATGATGATGGTGTGGCCGTCATCGTTCAGTCGCCGTACGAGCGACATCATCTGCCTGAGTTCTCCGTAGTCGAGGCCGGTCGTGGGCTCGTCCATCACTATCGCGTTCGGCCTTGTCGCCAGAACAGACGCGACGGCGACCTTCTGGCGCAGCCCCTTGGTGAGCATGAACGGGTCCTCGTCGCGGCGCTGCCACAGGCCGACGGTTTCGAGAGCGTCTCGAGCCTGCTTGTGCGCCCGCTCGCTTTCGAGCCCAAGCTTCTTCGGGCCGAACAACACCTCCTTCAGTATGCTTTCCTCGAAAATCTGGTGGTCGGGATTCTGAAACACGTAGCCGACGCGCCTGCCCGGATCCTCCGTCGACATTCCGGCGGCGCTTTTACCCCCGATGCATACTTTGCCGCGCGCGGGTTTCAGCAGGCCGTTGAGATGCTTGGCGAGTGTCGTCTTGCCGCTGCCGTTTTGTCCAAGGATGGCGACGAACTCGCCCTCCCGAATCTTCATGTCCACGCCGCGCAGCGCCTGGATTTCCGACCCGTATGAGAAATGGACGTCCCGGACTTCGATCAGTGTTTCTCCGTAACTGCTTTTCCTTTCCGAATCCGAAGTCCTGAGCTTGTCGCGGGCGCCGGAGTCGAGCTCGCAGGAGTTTCGCCGCCATATTTCCAGCGCCTCCTCGGGACCGAGCGGTAGATCGCCGAATCCGATCTTCGCAAACAGCTCGGTCAATTGCAACGGCATGACGCGGCATCGTTCCAGCAGCGCGATGTCGCGGAGGATTTCCGGGGGCGGCCCCTGGGCGACGACGCGGCCGTCGCTCATCAGCGCGATGCGGTCTGCGGCCAGCGCCTCCTCGGTCTCGTGCTCGACGACGATGAGCGTCTGCCGCCGCTCTTCGAACAGGCGGCGGGCGAGGTCGAATATGCGGCGCTTGTTCTCCGGGTCGAGGTCGGTCGTCGGCTCGTCGAAGCACAGGACGCTCGGCTCGAGGGAAAGCGTCGCGGCGATTGCGAGCAGTTGCTTCTGCCCGCCCGAGAGCGTTGCGGGCTGGCGTCCGCGAAGAGCGGTCAGGCCCGTCAGCTCGAGCGCGCGGCTTATTCTCTGCCGTATCTCCTCGACCGGCAGGCCCAGGTTCTCCGGCCCGAATGCGACCTCAAGCTCGACCTCGGTCGAAAACAGCTGCGACTCGAAATCCTGCAGCACCAGCCCCACATTCGGGAACAGCTCCTTGACGGCGCTCTCGCGCGTATCGAGTCCGCACGTTTGGACGCGGCCTGAAAGTGAGCCCCTGACGAGGTGAGGAATCAAGCCGTTGAGTGTGAGGCACAGGGTGGATTTGCCGGCCTCGTTCGGGCCCATGACGACAACGAACTCGCCGTCGCCGACCTTCAGGTTTATGTCCCGTAGGGCGTCGTCCGAGGCGGCCCGATAACGGAAGCTGAGCGATTCGATCTCGATGGCGGCCAATATGAATACCGGAGATTTTCTCTGTGCGTAACGGCGGCTACACGAGCAGGCATCCGATTATCATCGTGATTATGAACGGTGTGACCCCAACGGCGACCGAGGGAGTCACGCCGCCGGTGCCGAATCCGAACAGGTCGGCGCCGCCGAGGCCCGCCGACATGGCCACGCCGACAATGAATCCGCCGATCACGCCGACCCAGATGCAGAACGCTCCGGCCTTGGGGCTCCTGCCCGCCGGCCTGTCCTCTTCATCCATTATCGCAGTCCACGTGATATCCCAGCGGTTCAGGCGGCTGTATAGCAGACGCATCAGGGGAATCCCGAGGACGAGGCAGCCAATCGTATTGTTTGTGGCTATGACCGGCCCGATGACCGCAAACGGAAGCAGTTTGACGATCTCCAGCCACCATGCGATTATTGCCGCGCACGCGATGCTGCACAGCAATGAGATGAGAACGAAGTTGAGCGCTTTTTTGCCCGAGTCGATCTGCATGTCATCATGCGACGACGCCAGCCCCATATGGGCCCAGACCTTGTAACCGAGAAATCCGTAAAAGAAGTTTCCGAAAAATCCGCCCACGCTCCCAACGCCGAATGTCCCGAAGAAGTCCTGGATGAGATTCCCGAATGCGGCGCCCCACGCGCCCGCCGGGCCGACGAGCAAGCCGAATACCACGGGGATGACCGCGCCGGGCCGATACTCGGTGCTCCACGTAATCAATGGTATCCCTTTCAGAGGGATCACCATGGCGGCGTAGAAAGCGGCCGTCACCGCCACAAGGACTACCATCTTCGTGTATTTCCACATCGTGAAGACTTCTCTCACTCAGCCACCCAGCCTTTCTGCTTTGGGAACCGCGGCCGCTTCAGAATTGGGGCGCGTCCACGAGAAACGGGATGCGCCGCAACTCCAATATATATGGATCAGCGAAACCGTGTCAACCGGGCGGCCCGGGAGTCATGGGATAGGCTCCTATGGTTGATGCTGGTGGGAGCCGCATCCGGTCGGTGGATACTGCAGTGTTGAATTCAGGCGCAAGAAAATGCTAGAATCAGCATCGGTACCGCGGGGCGCACGAGGAGAACGACAGCCGATCCGGGGAGGACAGGTCAAAGTGCTCGAGAAAATGCGCAACACCCCCGTCAACAAGTTGATGACCCGCAACGTGAAGTTCATCAGGGAAGAGGTGTCGCTGCTGGATGCGGTCGCGAAGATGAAAGAGTTCAACGTGTCCAGCCTGGTTGTGGAAAGCGGCAACGAGTCCGACTGGTTCAGCATCGTCACGCAAAAGGACATCATCAACAAGTTGATCGATCCCGAGCCGGGAGTGCAATACACCATCGTTGCCGACGTGATGACCCAGCCGGCCGTTACCGTGCCGCCTACAATGAGCGTACTCATGTGCGTAAAGTTGATGAAGCGGCTGAATATTCGGCGGGTTCCCGTATCGGCGGGCCGCGAGATAGTCGGCATACTGAGCAATACCGACATTTTCCGCAAGTTTTATCCCGGCCCGAGCGTGGGGTAGGGTTGCTGCAAACGTCGGCGAACCCCGCCGCATGCCGTGCGGCGGCGTCGCGCCGCATCTGTTCCGGGGCGTTTTGCTTCCGCCCGGAAGTTTCGCCGACACCCGCAGCATCAGGAGATAATAACATTTCCGGCCAAAACGTCTTGGGATACCACTCCGAACGAATAGCCGCCCCTGCTTCGTTTGCCCGTCGCGCCTTTTGCCCTGACTTTCCGAAAACGGCTCGAGGACTGCCCGCTTTAATGACCGGAATGAACGTAAATGCCCGAAGGCGATCACAACGGTAACAGGTGGCGTCTCCCCGCCGCAATCGGCATCCTCGCCCTGTGGGCGATGTGGGTGATGCGTCGGTTTTATCACGAGCACCCTCTGAGGTTTGAGCATCTCCGGCGACTGGTCGAACGATTTCAGCCGCCTCCCCCTCCGACCGATCTTCTGAAGATCGCCTCAGCAGGCAAGCATCTACTCCTTGCATGCCTTTTTGTCGCGGTCGGAATCCTCGTCGGGCGGCGAATTCTCGCGCTGGCGGGGGTACGGCGCGCCGACGGCGGCAAAGGCGAGAGATGTGAGATCGTGATAGAACTTATGCTTGCCCTCGGCCTCGGGTGGGGACTGCTGATGTATCTGGCCTTTTTCCTGGGAGTGATCGGCGGGCTCTACACGGCTGTCATGTGGGGCTTGCTGCTTGTTTTGCCGCTTATATGCCGGGGAGAGTTTTTTCCGCTGTTTCGGGACCTCAGAGCCCTCACTCGGCGCGGCGAGTCGAAGAAGGTGGGGCCCCTCGCGCTGATAGGCGCTGCGTGGGCGGCGATCATGCTTGCGCTCATCTTGATAATGGCGCTCGCGCCCAGCATTACGCACGACGCGATGGTGTACCACCTCAACCTGCCTCGCAACTATATCCTCGCGCACAGGATAGTGGCCATCCCGTACGATCTGTTCTCGAACACGTTCTTCAACCTGGAAATGTTATACATGAGCGCCCTGCTCGTCGATGACTTCATCCTTGCCAACCTGCTGCATTACGCTCTTGGGCTGGGCGTTCTGGCGCTGCTCTATGCGTTTGCGCGCTCAAGCCTCGGCGCCGCGACGGCGGCGATTGCGACGCTGATGCTCTTTTTCAATCCGGTCGTGCTCAACGAGCTGCCTATCGCGTACATCGACGTGGGCATGACGTTCTATTTCATGCTGGCGATGTATTGCATGTGGAGATGGAAGACCGACGGCGAGGGGCGCTGGTTTGCGCTGCTATGTGTCTTTGCGGGAATCTTCGCGGGCATGAAGTACACATCGATTTATGGGCTGGTCACGATTTTCCTCCTGATTGCGGCCGTCGAGCATTTCTCCGAGAAACGGCAGGCGGCACGGGCCGTGAAGCGCTTGGCGATATTCGGGGGAACGGTTACGATTTTTGTCTTGCCTTATCTCATCAAGAACTACGTGATAACCGGCAACCCCGTATATCCCGTCGCATACAACGTCTTCGGCGGGCACTGGCTCGTTGATGGGCAGGTCGCCAGGATGCTCGCATACGTGGACTCGCACGGGATGGGGCACGACTGGCGGCATATGCTCGCGCTGCCGTGGAACATAACGATATACGGCAAGGCGGGCTTCGACCGTTTCGACGCAACGATCACTCCGCTGTGGCTGATCCTCTTCCCCGCTCTGCTGATCACGCGGCCGAACCCGCCCGTCGTGAGGTGGTCGGCGCTGGCGTGCATCGTCTATTTCCTGAGCTGGGCCGCGTATACACACATCACTCGCTACATGATGCCGATGTTTCCGCTGCTGAGCCTCGCGTGCGCGCACGCCGTCGTCGCTCTGGAAACAGAGACCGGGCGGCTCTCCGAGCGTCTTGCGGCGTGGTACAGGTGGTGCGCGATACTCCTGTGTGGCTTTGTGTGGTTCTCGTTTTCGTATTTCTATCCCTCGCTCATCCCGGCCGACTTCGGGCCCGTCGTGTGGGGCGAGCAGACGCGCGACGAGTTTCTGGCGAAGAAGGTCCTCAACTACGGCGCGTTCAAATACATAAACGAGAGCCTGCCCGCCGACGCGCGCGTGATGTTCTTCTGGGACAATCGCGGCTATTTCTGCGAGCGGTCCAAGATCGGCGACAGCGTGATCGAGGCCCCGAGCATGATAGAGCTTGCGCACGAGGCCGGCAGCGCGAAGGCTTTCCGCAAGAAGCTGGGCAAGATGGGCATCACGCACATCATGTTCAACAGGCTCTTCCTCACGAGGTTCCCCACTCATACAGTTTCGAAGAAGGACGAGCGCCGTCACGACGCCGACCTCAGGATTCTTGAGAAATTTCTGAAAGGATATTGCGAGCCGCTCTTCGAGGCCGACTGGGCGACGGTCTATGCGCTTCGCGAATGAGGAGCGAGCAATTTTTCCTCTTGCGTTTTGAGAGTTGCTGCGGTAGAATTCTGCAAGCCGAGGGGTGCATGCAACCCCGCATCTAACATCGGCGGGCGCGAAGCAAATGGCAATGAAGCGACTATTCGGAGGCAGATCGGGAAGCACAGGAAGGGTTGAAATGGCATCATCCAAGAGAAGAAGCAGTAACAACAAAATAGAGGGCGCCGAGTTTCTTAAATTCCGCTGCGGGCGTTGCGGCAACTGCTGCCTGCTGCGGATACCCGTGACGGACACGGACGTCCGCCGCCTCATGGAGGGGATGGGCAAACCCGCCGAGAAAATTGTCCACTTCTTCAAGAAATCCGATTTCGGAGAATCGCCGGGCCCGATCGCATGGATCAAGCTCGGCCCGCGCCGCAGGGACCGCAAAGCGATGTGCATCCGCGAGGTGTACGACCGCTGCTACTATCTGAGACCTAAGAAGGGCTGCGTCGCCTACGAGCACCGGCCGATCGTTTGCCGCGAGCATCCGTTCGACCTGACTCTCGATGACGACGACCGCAAGATTGTCGAGATCGAGATGAACGACATCTGCGACTGCGCGCGCACGCTCGACGGCAACGTGGGAAAGACGCGCATCAAGAGGCTCCACCGCCAGAGCCTCGCGCAGGACGAAGCCTACTCCGCAAAGGTCCGCCGCTGGAACCGCCGCAAAAAAATCGGCACCGAGCGAGAGTTCTTGGAGTTCATCGGTCTGAGGTGAGGGGCGATTTCCCAAAATCGCGCGAAATCCGGCAACAACTACCGGCAACAACTACTTTGTTATTGAGCCAATAATCCCCCCGCCGACCACCACGTCTCCGTCGTAGAAGACGACTGACTGGCCGGGTGCTATTGCGCGCTGCGGCTTCTCGAAACGGACACGCACTGCGCCGCCGTCGAGCGGGCTTATGGTGGCGGGAGCGGCCTCGTGCTTGTGACGGATGCGCGCGCCCGCACGTATGGGCTCGCGCAACTTCCTGATGGAAATCCAGTTCACCTTCTCGGCGATCAGCTCGTCGGACCAGAGGTGTTCGGACGTGCCGACGATGACTGCGCCCCTCTCGACGTCGAATCCGACGACGTACAGCGGACGCGGATGCGATATGCCGAGGCCGCGCCGCTGGCCGATTGTGTAATACGCGATTCCCTTGTGCCCGCCGAGTTCCCTGCCGTCAAGGTCGACGATCGGGCCCGGTCTCAGTCCATCGGGCGACATCTGCTCGAGCAGCTCGCGGTAGTCGCCGCCGGTAACAAAGCATATCTCCTGGCTCTCGGCTTTTTCGGCGACGGCCAGCCCCAGTTCGCGCGCCATGCTGCGCACATGCGTCTTCGTCATCTCGCCGAGCGGGAAAGCGATGCGCTCGAGCTGTCGCTGGGTAAGCTCATGCAGAAAGTAAGACTGGTCCTTGGCGGGGTCGCGCCCTTTAAGCAGTAGCATGCGGCCCGACGCGTCGTCGCGCACGATTCGCGCGTAGTGCCCGGTCGCGATAATGTCGGCCCCGAGCGAGTGCGCCTTGCGCAACATGAGCCGGAATTTTATTTCCGTGTTGCAGACGATGCACGGGTTGGGCGTTCTGCCTTTGAGGTATTCACTGCAGAATGGATCGACAACGTGCCTGCGGAAGGCGGCCTTCGCGTTGGAGACGTAGTGGGGAATATCGAGGCGTGCGCATATGCGGCGAGCGTCTTCGACGTCGGCGAGCGAGCAGCAACGCTTCGAGGCTTCGTCGTCCGCGCCGGCGTCGTCCCATACCTTCATGGTGAGGCCGACGACCTCGAAGCCTTGCTCTGAAAGGATGGCCGCGGCGACTGAACTGTCGACGCCGCCGCTCATCAGCGCCAGCGCTTTCGGGGGCATCGGAGCGCCTCGGCATGGGCCCGATAATCGGGTCAGCCCTTGCTTGCGGCGCCCACCTCCTGCCGCTCGGCTTCGGTTTGTTTCGTTTGGGGAAGGCTCTGCTTCGCCCCTTCGGTCTGCCCCATCGTGCAGCGTCCCTCGAAGATGACGCCTTCGGCGACGACGAACTTGGCGGCCTTGGTGCTGACGTCGCCATAGAGGCGGCCGGTCGAGAGAATTTCCACTTTCTCGCGGCCGGTCACTTTGCCGTGGATGGTGCCTCCGACGATGACGTGGCCCGCGACGACCTCGGCCTTCACGACGCCCTTCTCGCCGATGATGACCGATGAGTCGGAGCTGACTTTGCCCTCGACGTTGCCGTCCACGCGCAGCGTGCCGCGCGAGTGGATTTCGCCCTTGACGGTGGAGCCCGGGCCTATTACGGTATCAACTTTTCCGGTTTCTGGCATCTTTTTTGGCCCCTTGATGTTGAACCCTGGTTTGTCACTGCTTCCAATGTCCGCCCCGCCCTTCTTTTTTCCGAAGAATGATTGCATAGGTGTTTTCGCCGTCATCGCGAAAAATCCTTTTCCCGCGCCGCGTGGCCGGGTTTTCCTTTGTCCGCCGCTCTAAGAGGCAACCGGATTCCCGGGTCCCGCCGACGGGTCGCGCTCATGAAGGACCGGCCGCAGGGCGGCTCCGGTCCGCAGGGGGCAGGCCGCCTCGGCAATTATTGTACAACGTACTTGTAGGGATTGACAAGTTTGTCGTTAAGATAGACCTCGTAATGGAGGTGCGGGCCTGTGCTGCGCCCGCTGCTGCCGACGTGGGCTATCATATCGCCGCGCTTGACATTGTCGCCCTTTTTCACCAGAAGCTTGCTGTTATGGCTGTATGTCGTCCTGTATCCGTATCCGTGTTTTATCTGAATCGTCCTGCCCAGGCCTTCACGCCATCCCGCAAACGTGACGACTCCGTCGGCTGGAGCGATCACGGGCGTCCGGTTCGGGGCAACGATGTCACAGCCTTCGTGAAAACGTCTCTTGCCGCTGATCGGGTCTGCGCGGTAGCCGTAACCCGACGATATCCACGCATCTTGTGAGGCGACCGGGTTGATGGACGGAATGCACGCCAGCCGTTCGCGTTCATGCTCGAAAACGTCGAGGACTTCCTCGAAACTGTCTTTTAACACGAGCGCATCGCCGAGCAGTTCCCGCGGCGTCTCGTGAGGAGCGGGCCTGCGTGGCTCGCCTGCCGGTGCAGCCATCCAAAAATCGCCGTCGGACTCCCTGCCGGGTCCTCCCTGTCCGCCGGCGGCTGTGTCTCCGCTGGAGCGATCGCGCGGCTTCAAGCCGGCGATCGTGCGCAGCTTGTCCTCCAACTGCTCGAGTATCGTGAATTCCTCTTTGAGCCGGGAGAATTCGGCTTCGCGGCTCTCGAGCTGCGATTCCAGCCGCGACACCCTCGACAGTTTATCGGTTTTCCATTTGCGGACCGAAAAACCCACAATCGTCACCGTCAAGATGACGAAAATCGCGGCCGCAACGCCGCCGATCAAAAGAGATCGCGACGAAATCTCATAACTCAATATGGTTCGTCCCGGCGAACTCGGGACAACCAACACATTCCATCTTTTGCGCATCTCAACCTCGGCTGTGATACCGCGCTAACATCGGGCGCTAGCATCGGGCGCTTTTTTCCGTTTAGTGGCCGTTCTTCCGGGAATCGATGGTTCGGCCCGCCTCCCGACAGAGGCACACCGATACCATTTAGTTGGTAGATTATAGCATACCGGATTGGCCCAGTCAAGACATCCCCGATTTTAACCTAATATGAAAATAGTGTACTAACACTCGTGTGCGAAACCCAGGCCGCTCAGCATCGTCGGCCTTGACCACCGTATTTCTTTGCGCTACTATGGGGGAATGGAATATCGTTTCGCCTTTTTACGCGGAGGAACGTCGAAAGGCTTTCGGGCGCGCAGCCGATGGGCATGGAAAATCGCCGGCGTCGTCGGGCTGACGACTGCCATTGCTTTTTCGGCCCAGTGCTCGCCGCGTGGGGCCGGGCAAAAAGACAACGTCGTCCTCATTGTCATCGACACCATAAGACCGGACCGCCTGGGCTGCTACGGATACGGTCCGCCTACAAGCCCGAACATCGATGCGTTGGCCTCCGGGGGCGCGCTCTTCGAGCAGGCCGTAACGTGCGCTCCGCTCACTCTGCCTTCGGTCTCCGCGATGCTGACCTCCACTTATCCAGTATTCAACAACGTGAGATACAACGGCATGTTCTTCCTCGGCGAGGAAAATGTGACGCTGGCGGAAATCCTCAAGAATCACGGCTATGAGACGGCGGCTTTCATCGGCGGCTTCCCCCTCGATTCTCGGTTCAAGGTGGATCAGGGCTTCGACGTGTACGACGACGATTTTTCGAACTCGGACCGGAAGCGCGAATACGGTTGGATCGGTCACTGGACCGAGGATTTCGAGAGGACCTCGGCGGAGGTCAACGAAAGCGCGTTCGAGTGGCTGGAGAAAGTGAAGGGCGACCGGTTCTTTTTGATGATGCATTACTTCGATCCTCACCTGCCCTACACTCCGCCGAGCCCCCACGATGAAGAATTCGAAATCCCTTACGACGGCGAGGTCGCCTATACCGACGAGCAGATCGGCAGGCTGCTGGCCAAACTCGATGAACTCGGGCTGATGGAAGATACACTCGTCGTGCTGACAGGCGACCACGGCGAGGCGCTGGGGCAGCACGAGGAAGTCACGCACGGCGAGTTCATATATGACACCACCGTCATGATTCCGCTGGTGATTCACCGTCCCGGACGCATTCCCGCCGGCCGCCGGATCGATACGATGGTCAGAAGCATAGACATAATGCCGACGATCCTCGATTTCCTGAAAATTTCGCAAAGCCCGAACACACAAGGAACAAGCCTGCTGCCGGCGCTCGATGGGAAGCTGGAGGAAACGCCCGTGCTGCTCGAGGCCACGCTGCATTATTACGAGGGCGACAAGCTCGGCCATGTGCCGATAATGATATCCGGCCTGCGAACGAGCGAGTGGAAGCTCGTGTATGTCACGATGGAAAAGGACGGCAAGCCCGGCTGGGTGGGCGAGCTGTATAACGTCGCTCAGGAGCCGCTGGAACTCGAAAACGTGGCCGGGAAAAACCAGGAGACGCTCGACCGGCTATTGGGCGAAATGCACTCGATGACCCGCGCATACTCGGCTGGCGCCCTCCCTAAGAACAATCGATTGGAGATGGATGTGGAGACTCGCGAAAAGCTGAAGAGCCTGGGCTACCTGAAATGATCCGGCGCGGAAGCCCGGCCGATTAACGAGGCGCAATCCGCATCATCATACGAAACGCAGAAGAGGCAGTGTGAAAGCGTATAAAAAAAGATTCCCGCGGGCACGCTGGTTGCTGGTCGTGGCGCTTGCCTGCGCCCTCGCGCCGGCATCATGTTCGCTGCTCGGGCGTCAGGGTAAGGACAACGTCGTCCTCATCGTCATAGACACGATACGGCCCGACCGGCTGGGCTGCTATGGATACCCCCTTGCTCTGAGTCCCAACATAGACGCGCTCGCCGCGCAGGGTACGGTTTTCGAGCAGGCGGTCACTTGCGCGCCGATCACGCTGCCTGCGGTCTCGGCGATGCTGACTGCCACTTATCCCATTTCGAACAACGTGCGGTATAACGGCAGATTCTTTTTGAGCGACTCTAATACGACTCTGGCGGAAATCCTGAAGCAAAACGGCTACAGGACCGCCGCTTTCATTGGCGGCTTCCCGCTCGATTCCCGTTTCAGGCTGGATCAGGGATTCGACGTGTACGACGACGACTTCTCGAACTCGGCCAAGAAACGGAAGCGGACGTGGATCGGTCACGGGGTGGGCGACTTTGAGAGAACGGCGGCCGAGGTCAACGAAAGCATTTTCGAGTGGCTCGAAGAGATCGGGGACGACAGATTCTTCCTGATGGCACACTATTTCGATCCACACTGGCCCTACGAGCCGCCGGAG
>CBDUSG010000022.1:0-13862 GCA_965369575.1 uncultured bacterium
CTGAGCTTCCTGTCATACTTATATTTCTTTCTGGTGTTGCCGATTACCGAATAAATCAGATATTTGGCATAATAACGAATCAGCTTTTCCCAGTTTTTGAATGAGCTAATGTTTTTATTTTTTAGTATCACATCAATAATTGCATGGCTGTTCGCACTCTGCCTGAGTCGTTCGCACCAGCATTGCCATGTAAGTCGTTGTTCATCATACTCATGCAGCACGACGGCTTCGGATTGATAGAATATCTGCTCTCCTGCATCCTTAAGACGCATGGAAAATTCGGTCTCTTCACACAATCCGGATGCGCCCGCCCCTAGTCGAGGGTTAAAAAGTCCGTATCTATAAAAATAAAATCGAAACGGCTCCCTCTTTGCAAAATTTGGGGCATAACCTCATGGGAAGGTGCCTCGTGGAAGGTCAGCACTTCATCGAGATTCGATCTTTGAATGTTTAATAGTCCAATGGATTTCCATGTCGCTTTCTGAAATGGATCAATGGAATTGTGGAATCCCTCGCCTTTATCATGGTGAGCTTGGCAGATGAACAGGGACGAAAGGCCATAAGCCATGCCAATCTCAAGAGTATTGTTCAGATTTTTTTCTTTTAACAGCTTATACAGAGCTAAACTCATCTCTTGGCTAATGGAAGTTGGAAAAGGACTTATCGAGTTCCCTTCTGCATCTTATACAAAGCCTGTCGAATAAATGCGTTCAATGAGTGAATTCATCAAATATCCGCATTCGGTTGCCGCAACCATTTATATCTCAGGTATCGCCCTTGAGTTCCTCGTATACCGAAAGGACGTCACTTGCCACGTCGGACCACGTGCGCTTCGTGAGGTCCGAGGCAACCGGGTCGCCGGTCGGCATATTGCCGTTCAGCGCCGAGGTGAGAGCCGCCGAGATATCGTCGACGTTCAAGGGGTCGACCAGCGCGGCCAGGCCCCGGCCGACCTCGGCATTGGACGACACGTTCGAGGTCACCACCGGCGCGCCGCACGCCGCGGCCTCGATGATCGGCATCCCGAAGCCTTCGTATTGCGTGGCGAACAGGAACGCCCGAGCGCCGGAATAGAGCGCGGGCAGGTCTTCATCGGGAACATAGCCGGGCAGCATTATCCGGCCGTCGGAGTTGTTCGCCTCGAGATATTCGAGTATCTTGTCCCTGCCGTAAGTCAGTCTGCCGGCGGCCACGAATCGCATGTCTCGTCCGATCTCGGCCTCTGTCTGCCGGAACGCCTTGAACATGCGGAGCACGTTCTTGCGTATAGACAGCGCGCCGATGTAGAAAACGTAGTCGTTCCCGATCCCGTATTTGCGCTTCACCCTCTCGATTTCGTCCGGCGGCCTCGGATAAAACGAGTCGTCGACACCATGGTGGATCACGCGTGTTCTATCCTCCGCCTCGGGGAAGAACCTGAGAAAATCGCGTCGCGTGCACTCGGAAACGCATATGATACGGTCGGCCCGCTCGGCGATGTCGGTGTAGCGCGCGATTTTTTTCTTTCGGAACTTCTCGTCGGAAAACTCGTCGGAGACGAGGGAGAACAGGTCATGAAGCGTCGCCACAAGCTTCGGGCCGCTGATCCGGGGGAGCCGCGCGTCGGGCCCGTGAAAAATGTCGATCCCCCGACCGAACGGCAGAGGCTCCTGAAACAGCCTGACCCGGGTCGTTTTTTTCCGGGGCCGATAGAAGTGCTTTCGCTTTTTCCAGCGCGACAGGCGGTAGCACGTTAAGTATTCGTTCTCGTCGCCAGACTTCTCGAGATGCTCGATCAGTCGCAGAATGTATTTCGCCACGCCCGTCTTGTGCGTGACCGCCAGTGATCCGGCGTCTATTGCTATTCTCATCGGTCTTCACATGGCCGGCGACGCCTGGCGTCGGGCTGTTTCTCACAAGAGTTCATCCGGTATTCTGAGCGCAGTGCAACAGACGAAAAACTACCCTCTTTTCCCCTTTCTCCTCCTGCATCTTTCTATCGCATGTTCATATACTTCCAGAGTTTTTTGGACCGAAGATGTCGCGGAAAATTCTCTGCGGACTTTTTCCCTGCCCGCTTTTCCAAACTTCTCGCGAAGCTCCTGAGAGCGACAGAGCCGCGCAATACGGTCTCGCAGCAGATCGGAGTCTTTCGGCGGAACGATAAAACCCGTTACTTCGTCGTCGGCGATTTCCGTGAGTCCTCCGTAACTGGAGCAAACCAGGGGTTTTTCCATAGCCATCATTTCTTTCATGGCGTATGAGGATGTGTCTACACCGATCGAGGGATGAACTCCTATATCAAAAACGGATATCACTTCCTTGATGTCGCTGCGATTTTTCGCAAAATTGACATTCTGCGAAATTTGCAGCCGCTCGCAAAGCTGGTCCAATTCGCTCCATTTCTTCCCGGAGCCCACGACCAGTATTCTTATATTGGGGAATTCACCCTTAATGAGAGGCGCGGCGGCTTCGAAAAGATATTTGTGCCCCTTGTCCCAGTCAAGTCGCCCCACGATCCCTATGACGATTTCCTCCGGCGCAATTCCAAATTCTTCTCGTACGGCCTCGTCAGGCGGAACGGGAGTGAACTTATCCAGCTCGATGCCGTTGTGAACGACCGGGATCTCCTGGTTCTCAAACAGAGGGGTCGTGGCAAGCATATCCTTAACATAGTGACATACCGAAATAGTCTGGTCGGTCAATCTCTGATACAGAAGCTTATGAAATAGATCGTAGCTTATGGGTTTGGTGTTGTGGAGCGTCCGGACAACCGGCACTTTGTCACTGGAAAGAAAACCGGCCGTTGCCATTACCCAATGATCACGAGAACCGTTGGCATGTATGAGATCAATTTGCTTTTCCGACTTCGTGCGCAGGGCCAGCTTGATGTCCAGCGAAAAGCTGATCGGCGTGAATCTACTATCAAATCGAAACCCGTCAATAACCTCGACTCCGTCGTTCCTGCATTCCCTTGCCAGCTGGCTGTCGTAGGGGCATGCGACGAACGGCTTGTGGCCCAACCGGTGCAAGAGCCTGGCAAGGTTCCGAACGTAGACGCGCTGCCCGCCTCCGTGACGATGGATGTTGGACAGCAAAATTGTGTACTTCTTCATCTTTGAGACCCGCGCCATGAATATCCTGTTAAGCCGGCCGAATTGCCAGCGGGCGAATGGTTAAATCGTCCGGTTCACATTCGGATTTTGAACATTCCCGTTTCCGTCCAGGCTAGAAGCTGTTGCCGATCATTTTTTCGTAAACGCCCATCACTTTCTTTGCCTGGTTGTCGAGGCGAAACTCCCTCTGGGCTTTTCGGAAAGCCTCATCCGACATCGAGCGCAGTAACGCTCTGTCCTCTGCCAGATGGCAGACGGCTTCGGCGAGCATGTCGGGGGTGTCCTTGATGACGATGCCGTCGACGCCATGGTCGACGATCTCGGGTAGCATCCCGCGTCGCGCCGCGATGATGGGCTTGCCCATCGCCATTGCCTCGCGAACCGCCCTGCAGGTGCCGTCGGTGCCCGGAACAAGGAACACCTTGGCGTCGATGCAGGCGAGAGTGTCGACGTAGTCGCCGCCGACCCGGTATCCCGCAAACTTCACGCATCCGTTCAGCCCCGAACTCTGCACCGGCTCGACGGCGAGCTCCTGCATCTTCGTGCCACGCCCGACGATGAGAAGTTTGATCTTCGGGTCGCGAGCGGCGACGATTCTCATCGCATCGAGCAGAACGTCAAAGCGCCTGTGCGACTGTATCCGCGCAACGATGCCGACGACGAAATCGTCGGGCTCAAGCCCGAACTCGGGCCTCATGTCCCGCTCCACCTTCGCCGGATCAAACCGGTCGGTGTCCACGGCGCCTCCGACAAGCCATACACGATTGGGCGGAAATTTGAACTTTTCCCGCATGGCGGTCCTGGCGATATCGGAATGAACTATGACTGCGTCGGTATATCGTCCGAAAATGTAGCGGTTCCTGACGGTCCGTCTGGGACCACGCCCCTTGTAACACGAGCGCAGCACGACTACGCCCGCCCTTGAGTTTCGCGCGGCATGGGCGCCGAGCAGGTGATCGTTGTCGAGGTGGGTGTGCACGAGGTCGATCTTTTGCCTTCGCAAAAAACGTGGCAGCGTGCGCAGGTCCTGGAGGTTGTCCTTCAGGTTGAAGTGTTTCTTGAGCTGGAACGACGTGATCGGGTCCAGCCCCAACTCCTCCGCCCTGTTCCTGACCGCCGCCATTCTGTCTCTCTTCGAAGAGCAGCATGCGAAAAGCACGTCCACGCCTCGGCTCTTCAGTTGCGCGCACAGGTTCAGCGCCGGCTCGGCCGGCCCGGTGAGCTTTCGATTGCTAAACAGATGTAATATCTTCATAGGCCTGCTCGTCAAGCGGAGGGTTCTTCCGAACTTGCTCGTCAACACGTTTGGACCGGATTATCCGGCTGCGGCTGGAGATGAGAATCCGCCGAATAATAAACTTGTGAAAGGGCGTCAGAGCCTGCAGTCCGAAGTATTCCTTGTAGAACCTTATCCGGTCCGCCGACGTCAGGCACGAGGGCAGACCGTTGAGCTGCGCCAGGTTCTTGATTCTGCGACGAAGAGACAGCCTCAGCGGGAATTGCACGCTGTCGGTGTCGACGCAGTAAAAGCGCGGCCCACCGTCTTCGCCGAGGCTGACGAGAATGTTCTTCGCCGAGAGGTCCTTGTGGTAAATATTCTTTGAATGAAACCGGCTCAATGCGCGCGCGCCCGCCCTTATGAGGCGACGCTTGGCCGCCGTTTCTTCCGGTGCCAAGCGACCGCTGACGCGAAAATATTCGCGCAACAGGAAAGCATTGAGCCGCATCGCGTCCGGGATCTCTTTCATGATGAGGTAGCTTGTACGCGGAGTGCCGAGCCCGTTCTGCTCGACAAGCGCGACTGGTTCAGCGCAGGGGACCCCGAGCCAATACAGCAAGTGGCCCGCCTTCCAGGCCCTCTTGCCCCGATGGGTGGAAAACACCGTCTCCAGGAACCGGATCATGCCGGCGTTCTTGAACTGCTTGACATAGATGTTCCCGCCCCAGGCGCCAGGCGGTGGAAACCTCGTGAGCGCGCTCTTCGAAGTCGCCTTGACGAGCCCGGGTCCCTTGCCGGCGTGGATTTCACTGTGCCGGTTCACCAACTCCAACACCGCGTCGGCCTCGAACTCGCGCCTGCGGTAAAGCTTGTTTTTTCCGATTTTTTCAACAACGAAATTGCCGCTGGTCTTCATGCAGCGTTTGGAGCGACTCTTGACACGCCGCTTCTTGAGAGCTTTAGCCGCTTCATACAGCCTCGAGAGCATCTCCTTGATTTCGTCGGGGGCGGCGTCGGGCTCGTAGCCCTCCAATATCTCGAGCAGCTGAGATTCTTTTAGGAATCCCCTCAGAGAAAAAATCAGCTTCGCCAGATCGGCCATTCGCCGACGCGTTGAGACGGGAGAAGGCCCGGCGGCCGAATGCAGGTCGACAAGCCAAAGCTTCGGCGGGGACACGTTCGAATCAACCAGCACGTTGGCCGAGTGAAGATCGGGGTGCCTGAACCCGGCGCTATGCATTTGTCGAACCAGAGCGCCGAGGGACGCGAGAAATTCATCCCCTTCATCCGAGGAAGATAAATCCTTGCGGTGGTATTCCCTGTAGAGGTAGCCGCTCAGCCTGTCGCAATCGGGCAGAGCGCGCACGATCAGGACACATCCGGTGACGAGCCCGTACTCGCGGCGCTCGCCCCAGCCCAGCGGCTCGGAAACGGGCAGCCCGGACGCGAGCATCTGTACGCCGATGGAGAACTCCGCCCTCGCCCGCGATGCCAGAAATATAGCCTTGAATCGGTCCCTGAGTTTTTCATACTTGTGGAATTTGACGAATATATCTCCGGCCGCACCGTCGGTGGAAACGATGAACGAATCGCGGGTGTGCTTGCGCCCTACGACGTGCAGTCGGGGTGATTCATTGCCGGAAAGGACCAGCGGAATGACTTCATCCCTGAGGATTTCGGCGAGATCGGAGCGGACCTTCCAGTGGTAGCCCGAGAACTCGAAGTCGGCGTAACTTTCCATCGTTTTATCAACTCTTCCCTCGGGAGCTTTGGGGTTGAACGTCTTCGGCGACCGCGCGGTTTTGCCGCGTGGCGGCGCCGGAGACGGCGCTCGAGCCTTTGGCGTCCACTTCCCAGAGCCGCGCATACTTTGTGAAAACGCTGAACGCGGCAAGGAAGCTGAGCACCAGCCCATGCTTCCCGTCGAGAAAACCTCGGCGCATCACATACATTTTCAGAAATCGCATCCATGGCCGCACTGCGAGGTTTACCCACGACGCGCGCCGGGAGTCGGCTTTCAAATCGGCCGCCGCCCACTGTGTGTAACGCATAAACTTTTCAAAATACTGATCGAGGCTCTCATATGTGTAGTGGTACAACGGCCCCTCGAGGTATCCTTCTCTTCCTTCGACTTCAATGCGGGCATGCACTTCTCTGTCCTGATAGCGTCCCCGCTCCCGATTGAACAACCTCAGCACGTAGTCTTTGTCCCAGCCCCCGTGCTCGACGAGCCGGCCGAGGAAGAAGCTCTCCCTCTTGACGTAGAATCCATCGTATCCGTTCGTGTTCTCTAGAGTCTTCTCAATCGAAGCGTGGAGCTGTTCACTCACGCGCTCATCCGAATCAACGATCATGACCCATTTATTCGAAGCCTGGGGAATCGCCCAGTTCTTCTGAGCCGCCGAGTTGACATATTCATGTTGTACGATCCTGTCGGTGTATTCACGGCAGATCTCGAGGGTGCGGTCGGTGCTGAAAGAGTCCACGACGAAAATCTCATCGGCCCACTTGACCGACTCGAGACAATCGCGGATACAGCCTTCCACATTGAACGTCGGGATAACGACTGAGAGGGGTTTGCGCATCTCATCTCCCCAGTGCATTCGAAATCTTTTCAATGATTTCCCTTGAGGAATGGTCTTTCGGGCCGCCTACGATTGCGATCTCGCCGCCGTAGGAAATGACGGTCTCTCGCTCGGGCACGTTCTCGACCGTATAATCCGTTCCCTTCGCGTGCACATGCGGCTTGAGCCTGAGCAGCAACGAATCCACGCTGGGCTCATCGAACAGGGTCACGTAGTCGATCATCTCCAGGGATTCCAGTATTTCCGCGCGCTCCCTCTCGGGTATGACGGGGCGGTTGCGTTTGTCGAGGCCGATAATCGAATTGTCGCTGTTGACGGCCACAACGAGCACGTCGCCCCGCTCCTTGGCGCCGCGGAAGTAGCGGATGTGGCCGACGTGGAGCAGGTCGAAACAGCCGTTGGCGAAAACTATCCTCTTCCCTTGCGACTTGAGTTCCTCTATCCTTTCGGCCAGAGCGTCGTGGTCCGCTATGAATTTGCTCATACGCCCGCCCTGTCCCTTTCGCAGGTACCCTCTATGAGTTCAAGAATCTCATCGCGGGTCGTCGTTGCGGTTCCGCTTTTCATGACGACTATGCCGGCGGCGAAGTTGGCCAGACAGGCCGCCTGCAGGAACGTTCCTCCCGCCGCGAGGCCCAAGGCGGCCGCGGCGGCGACGGTGTCGCCCGCTCCCGAGACGTCCACGATCTCGTCCCCCCCGCAGATGGGAATCGTTTCCGGCTCAGCGTCTTTTTCGAAGAGCATCATCCCCAGGTTGCCGCGCGTCATCAGCAGCGCATCGTTCCCGGTCGCCTTTAGGATGCGCCGCCCGGCCTCGTCGGCGGCCGAATCGGATCCGATACTCACGCCCGCCGCCGCCTCGTCCTCGGACTCGTTGGGCGTCGCCAGCGTCACGCCCCTGAACCGGGTGAGGCGCTCGCGCGAATCGACGACGACGATCTTGTCGCGTGCCAGTTGCAGAACAAGCTCGATAACGCGCGGGCCGATGACGTCGTAGCCGTAGTCCGAAACGATTATCCCGTCGACCTCGGGCGCGACGGCCTCGAGACGTTCGCAAATGAGCTTTTCCGTCTCGGGAGACGCCGCTCCTTCGGGCTCGCGGTCGATACGAATCACCTGCTGCTTGGTCGTATGCAGGTCGCCGGCCATTATTCGCGTCTTCGTAGTGGTATGGCGGGTGCTGTCGACAAGAATGCCGTCGGAATGGGCGAGGGGGTCGTCGAAGAAGTCCAAGATCGCATGCCCCGCGTGGTCGTCGCCGACCAATCCGATGGGATAGACGGTGGCGCCGAGCGCCATCAGGTTGTTGGCCGTGTTGGCGGCGCTTCCGGGCACAAGCTTTTCGCCTTCGTGCCGAACGACTATGACGGGCGCCTCGCGAGAAAGCCGGTGAGGCTTGCCAAAGATGTACACGTCTGCGACGATGTCGCCGACAACCGCGATACGGGCCTTGTCGAAATTCTCGATAAGCGTCCGATATGTCCGGGCCTCTATCGTCATTTCTTAAACTTTTCGGCGTCCTTGAGGAACATGGCGATGCCCTTGTCGGTCAGGGGATGCCGTTCCATCTGATCGAGAACTTTCGGCGGAATCGTCAGGACGTCGGCGCCCATCAGCCCCGACTGGATGACGTGTATCGGATTCCTGATGCTGGCGACAATGACCTCGGTGTCTATCGAGTCGTAATTCTCGTAGATGCCGACGATCTGCGAGACGAGTTCCATGCCCTCGGCGCCTATGTCGTCGATCCGGCCGACGAACGGGCTCACGTACGAGGCGCCGGCCTTGGCGGCCAATATGGCCTGGGTCGCGGAGAAGATGAGTGTGACGTTGGTCTTGATGCCTTCGTCCGCGAGTATCTTGACGGCCTTCAGGCCTTCCTTCATCATAGGGACTTTTACGACGATGTTATCCGCCCACGAGGCTATCTCGCGGGCCTCTTTCACCATTGCATCGCACTCGAGGCTGAGCACCTCGCCGTTGACCGGCTTGTCGACGACGAGTGCGCAGATATCCTTGATGATTTTCTCCGGATCGTCGCCCTCCCTGGCGACCAGTGTGGGGTTTGTCGTCACGCCGTCGACGATCCCGAGGGCCATCGCCTCTTTTATCGCCTGAACGTTGGCGGTGTCAACGAAAATCTTCATCTCTCGCTCTCCCTTGCTCCTTCTCTGTTTCTGCGGAAGTATTCCGCGGCCAATTTTGATAAGACTACGCCAAACCGCTCTCTCTGACAAGCTCGCCGATGGCAAGCGCCTGCTCGAGCAGGCCTTTCATTTCGGCGAGCGGAACCATGCTTGAGGCGTCGCACTCTGCGTCGAACGGTGAAGGATGGCACTCGATGAACAGCGCGTTGCAGCCGGCCGCCACGCCCGCGCGAACGAGGTGCGGCACAAACTCGGGCCGGCCGCCGGCCGGGTCCTTGCTCGGAACGCCATAGACGCGCACTATATGGGTCGCATCGAAAACGACCGGGAACCCGAGCGACTGCATTATCGGGATGGCGGTCATGTCGGCCACGAGATTATTGTAGCCGAAGCACGCGCCCCTTTCGGTCAGCAATATCTGGTCGTTGCCGGTGCTCAGGATCTTGCCGGTCGCGCTCGACATGTTTTCCGGCGAGATGAACTGACCTTTCTTCACGTTCACGGGCTTGCCCGCCGCGCCGACCTTGAGAACGAGGCTCGTCTGCTGGCACAGGTAGGCCGGAATCTGCAGCACGTCGAGCACCTCGGCCGCGGGATCGACGTCCTCCATCCGATGGACATCCGAGAGCACCGGCATGCCGAACTCGCTCCCAACCTTTTTCAGCATTCCAAGACCTTCCTCAAAGCCCGGGCCGATGTACGACTTCTCCGAGCCGCGGTTATCCTTCTCGAACGAGGCCTTGAAGATGATGGGCACGCCAAGCTCTTCCCTCAGCGCCGCCAGGCGCCCGCCGATCGCAAAAGCCGTCGCCGCATCCTCGAGTACACAGGGCCCGGCGATCAGGGCGAGCGGATGCCCCTTCCCGATAGTGATATTGTCGATTTTTACATCCTGCATCGGCGTTTCAGATACCTAACGCGTCCGAAAGCTTCCACTTAAGGCGCCAAGCGGGCAGCATCCGGCCCAATCTCCGGGCCAGTTCCCGCGCCGATTGCCGCGCCGGCTGCGAGGTTCCTCCGGCGTACGACCGCAAAAACCGCAGCAGATCGGTACGGGTTATTGCGTTGTGGCGCCGGTTCACTTTCCGGACCGAGCGATAGAGCCGAAGGATATTCGAGCGCTTCCGAAAATCCGGCAGCCGATCGAATACCTTTGCCCGGTCGAGATCCAGCAGAAAAAGCTCCGGTTCGCCCTCATCCTCTGTCAGCAGCACATTACTCAGGTGAAGATCGGCGTGCCATATTCCTGCCGCGTGCATTTTCGCCACGAGCCGTCCCAGTAAAGCGATGACGCGCCTTTTTCTCACAAGCCTATCGCGATCGGCGGGACGCCCGAGCGTCGCCAGCGCGGCCTCGAGATCGACACCCGAGCTTATCTCGCGAACCGCGAGCGCGCCCCTGTAAAAGAACGGGCTTATTTGTTGAAAAATAGCGGCCAGAACCTCGGGCGTAGGCACGCCGCGCACACGGGCGTGCTCGGAAACTTTCAGCTCCCGCAGTGGACGCGGATTAGAGCCGCCCAGATAAAATTCCTTCAGAAAAAGCCCCGGAATGCCGCCTCGGACACATCTGCGCACGAGCGCCCGCTTGCCCGGGTTTCCCACCAGCGACATCGGCGTGAGCCGGGCGCGTCCTCCTCCACCGGCGGATTCACCGCCTCCGGAGGCTGAGATTTTCGGCAGCGTAAAGCCGTCGAAGCTCTCCGCATACCCCTCTTTGACGACCACTTTCAGGCCGCCGGTCGAGGTCATGCTGTAGCCCGCCGGCAATTCCAGACTCCCGCTCCTTCCCATGCGCCCACGCCCGCTGCGTTAGTTATGCTGACACACCTCAACTTATTGCCGTTCACGCCAATACTAACATTTCTGCGCCGGAAATTCAACAGGATTCATGGGTTGAGAGGCCCAGCCTTTTGGAGGACCAGCATGGATGACGCGCGCCTCGGACCGCGTTCCATTTGAAAATTCAAGGGGCTTACAGTATAATAATGGCTTACTTTTGCGGTCAATTGGTTCTTAGATTTCTTTATGGAGGCTGACTCGAAAATGCCGACTTATGACTACGAATGCAAAGCCTGTGCGCATGTTTCCGAGGTGTTTCACAATATGACGGCGAAACCCCGCGTGAAGTGCCCGGAATGCGGCGGGCGCACCAAAAAATTGATTGGGGCGGGGGCCGGAATAATTTTCAAGGGATCGGGCTTCTATGAGACCGACTACAAGAGGAAGTCCGGATCGCGCGACGGTGAAGCGAAGCCAAAGGACGGCGAGGCAAAATCGTCCGATTCGAAGAACGGATCAAAAGCGGAGTCCAAAAAGGAAACCAAGACCGAAAAGTCTGGCAAAGACTGACTCAGACCTCTTTTCGGCTCTGAAATCGGAGCAAAAGCCGCAGTTTCTTCTTGGACAAGGGATCAGATCAGATGGATTCGAGTCAGATAATCGAATTAAATCACAAATATGTGATAGACACATACGGCAAACAGCGCGACCTTGCTCTGGTCAGGGGGAAGGGCTCTCGGGTCGAGGACGCCGACGGCAACAGCTACCTCGATTTCCTTTCGGGCCTCGCCGTGAACGGTCTCGGCCATTGCCATCCGGAGATCGTCGAGGCAATAAAGAAGCAGGCCGAAACCCTCATACACGTTTCGAATCTCTACTATATCGAGCCGCAAGTCAGGCTTGCCGAGCGCCTCGTGGAGAATTCATTCGCGGAGAAATGCTTTTTTTGCAACAGCGGCGCCGAAGCCAACGAGGCGGCGATAAAACTTGCCCGCAAATGGGGAAACACCGACGGCCCCGGCCCCGGCATCATTACCCTCAAGAATTCGTTCCACGGCCGGACCATCGCGACCATAACCGCCACCGGCCAGGAGAAGTTCCAGCGCTGCTTCCATCCGCTGCCCGAGGGTTTCAAGTATGCCTCGCTCAACGACCTGAAATCGATCGAGGACACGCTGGCCGAGGGCGATTGCGCAATAATGCTCGAGCTCATACAGGCCGAGGGCGGAGTAAACGCAGCGACGAAGGAATTCGCCAAGGCGGTTCGCGGGCTCTGCGACGAGAGGAACCTTCTATTGATACTGGACGAGGTCCAGACCGGCATGGGCCGTACAGGAACGCTCTTCTCGTATGAAAGCTACGACATTAAGCCCGATATCATCACTCTGGCCAAATCGCTCGGCGGCGGGGTTCCCATAGGCGCGATGCTGGCCGGGCCCAAGGTGGCCGACGTATTCAAGCCGGGCGATCATGCGAGCACGTTCGGCGGGAATCCGCTCGCTTCGGCGGCGGCCCTGGCGGCCGTTGACGTCATAACGGGCGATGGCTTTCTCGAAAACGTGCGCGAGTTGTCTGGCTATCTTTTCGGCCGGCTGGAGGAAATAAAACACGCGCACGCCTTCATAAAGGAAGTCCGCGGGCTGGGGATGCTCGTCGGAATCGAGTTCGATGCGGCGGTGAAAAAAGTCGTCGCAGGCTGCGCCGAGCGCGGGCTGATCGTGGGCACGGCGGGCGAGAACGTCCTGAGGCTGCTGCCGGCGCTCACGACGACACGGGCAGAGATCGACGAAGCGCTCGGAGTCATCGAATCCGCGCTGGAGGATTTCTGAGATGAAGGCGCTCAAGCAAAAGGATATCATCTCGATTTTCGATCTGTCGGGTGAAGAAATCCATAAGATACTCTCTCTCACGGCGACACTCAAGGAGCGGCTGAAAAAGAAAGAGATATTTTCGCCGCTCTCGGGGAAGACGCTCGCCATGATTTTCGAAAAACCGAGCCTGCGCACGCGCGTCACTTTCGAGACCGGCATGACCCAGCTCGGCGGGCACGCCATTTTCCTGAGCCCGAATGACATAAATATGGGCGTGCGCGAGAGCGTGGCAGACACGGCCCGCAATCTGGAGAGGCTGGTCGACGGAATAATGGCGCGGACGTTTTCGCACGACGTGGTCGTAGACCTCGCGCGCGAGGCGAGTGTTCCGGTGATAAACGGCCTCACCGACAGGCTGCACCCGTGCCAGGGGCTGACGGACTGCTTTACGATCCAGGAAAAGCTGGGCTCGCTTTCCGGAGTCAAACTGGCTTTTCTGGGCGACGGCAACAATGTCGCGCATTCGCTGATATATGCATCCTGTCGCCTCGGTATCAATTTCGCGATAGCGTGTCCGCCCGGCTATGAGCCGCTGCCGGAGATCGTTCGCGAGGCTCAGGCCGAGTCCGAATCGACGATCTGCGTGACGCACGACGTCGCCGAGGCGCTCGACGGCGCTCACGTAATTTACACCGATGCGTGGGCCAGCATGGGACAGGAGCACGAGGCCGAGCAGCGCCGAAAGGCCTTTGCGCCGTACCAGGTGAACGCGGCCGCGCTGGGGCGGGCACGTCCGGACGCGGTCGTCATGCATTGCCTGCCGGCTCATCGCGGTGAAGAGATAACCGACGAAGTCATGGACGGCCCGCAGGCGATAGTGTTCGAGCAGGCCGAAAACCGGCTGCACACGCAAAAGGCAATCCTGATGATGCTGATGGGCGACTGATCGGCCCGCCGGGAGCTTTTCAACACCCCGGTCCGCTGGAATTTTACGGGCCGTGCCGATGTTTTTGCCGGTCGCCCTCGTATCGGCTATGAAAGGCTTCCAGAAGGGGATAAATGACGAAAGATGTCAAGAAGATCGTTCTGGCCTATTCCGGCGGCCTCGACACGTCGGCGATACTCAGGTGGCTGATCGACAACTACAATGCCGAGGTGATCGCCTTCGCAGCTGACCTGGGGCAGGGCGACGAACTCGATCCGCTCGACGAAAAGGCCCGAAAA
>CBDUSG010000023.1:0-13646 GCA_965369575.1 uncultured bacterium
ACCGGCGCATCGGCGAGCGCGAACTGAGAGTATGCGAGGCCGACCGCGAACGGGAACAGGGACCAGACGCCGGGCAAGCCGAGGCAGATGCGGCATATCTTTATAGAGAAGCACCGCGCCCAATCAAAGAAATAAAAGGCCCTGCAGAATCGGCAGAAAAAGACCGATCACTCCCAGGATAACGAGCAGGCATCCCAGACATATTCGAAGCGTGCGATACATCAGACTCCTTGCGGAACAATCGAATTGCGGCGAACAGGCCCGAATATGTTATCTGTTCGCGCGCCCGGTGTCAATACCGGCGCCTGGCTCGGCCGGAGATCAGGCAGATCAATATATCTCGTCCACCCCTAACATGGTCCCGATGATGGGCATGAAGAGGCGAAGAAGAGGGGGAATATCGTGGAATATCCGGTTGAGGACGCCGTTTGAGGGCGGCCCGGAAAGCCCGGGCTCTTATGCGAGGAAAGGCTGTTTCTTCAGGGTCGAGCGCGGCGGCGGCGCCAGGCTCCGTTTTCCAATTGGCCGCGCGCGCCCGCCTGCGTGCCGGGACCGCTAAGGCATAGTCGCGCCGATGATCATCAGTCCGATGATTCCGAACACGAGCGCCGCGTTGAAAGAAAGGCCCAGAACGGAGAAAACCTTTTTGCGACCTCTCTGAACCAGCCCGGCGATTCCAAGACCCACGCCGGCAAAATTGGCGGCCAGCCCGCCGAGAATAAATATGCCGATGAGTATTGCTATGACCGATTCCTCATCCATCCCGCCCGGAGTCGAGGCCTCGACCATGCCCGCAAGCGCGACGACGACGAAGTCGAACACGCCGATCGCAACGGACAATATGAACGACGCTATCCCGAGACCGGAATGCTTCTCAGGATTATAGTCATAACCGGCATCGTAGGAGTATACATTTGTTCCAACAGTCATGATTCCCTCCGTCAGTTTGACGCCTCCTCTGCTCGCCGCGGGGCTCCGGGGCTCCGAAGGGTCCGGCCCGGCAGAACTGCATGAAAACGCCGACGCGCCTGCCGCATCGTTCATCCAAGGAGCGATGACACCTCACCCGTCTGTGCAAAAAGAGAGCACGTTGCGTGCCAAGCGGTGTCGGGCCTTTTTGCTCGGAGCGAGGGCGCGAGCCGGGCGGAGGCGTCGGCGTCGAGCTCCTTCGCCGCGGCGCGGCCGATTGGTCGTAACTACAAGGAGAGGAGCCGCTTAGGTGATACAGGGCGAATTTCACAGCCGTCGACGGCCATTATGCGCCAAACCCAGAAAAATGCGAGAGACGGCCGAGCGCTCCGGAAAACCGCCGAACAGCGGCATTTTCGGCGTCCAAAATTGTCACCCTGGCGATCACGATGGGCCGCCCCAAAAGGTCGAGATGGGCCCGGCCGACCTATTGCTTTGCCATCTCCGACGCCTCTTGCTTGAGCGCCATTTTGTTGATCTTGCCGTTGGGCAGGAGCGGCAGAAGCGGCCGTACAAAAAACCGTTTCGGAACCTTGAAGTTGGCGAGTTTTTCCTTGCACAGCCGACGCAGTTCCTCTTCGTCGACGGTCTGTTCCGGCATGGTCATCACATATCCCCAGCCCACCTCCTGATAAAGCTCGTCGGGTATGCCGATGACCGCCGCGAAGAGGACCGAGGGGTGCGTCTCCAGCAGCTCTTCGATCTCGCGGGGAAATACGTTTTCGCCGCCGGTCTTGTACATCTCGGAGCTGCGGCCGGAAATGCGAATATAACCCCGGCCGTCCTTCGAGGCCAGATCGGAAGTGTAATGCCAGCCCTCCTCGTCGATGACCTTGGCCGTGGTCTCGGGGTTCTTGTAATAGCCCTTCATCAGGAATGGTCCGCGGACGGCGATTTCGCCTACTACGCCGTTCGGGACTTCCTTGCGGTCGGAGTCCACGATTTTCAGCTCGAACGGATCGGCGATCCTTCCGGCCGAAGTCGTAAGCGCCTCTATGTCATCGCCCTTCTCCGTGTACGTGATAAAGCCGGCGGTCTCGGTGCTCCCATAGCCGGTCAGCATGGCCGCGCCCGTCTGCTCGCAGATGTTGGACAGGACCTCGATCATGAGCTTCGGTGCCGCCGCGCCGGCCCAGATGAAAGTCTCTATGCCGCTCATGTCGGTCTCGAAGAATTTTGGTTCCTTGAACGTCATGAGGAACATTACAGGCAGCTGGCCCAGCCCGGTCAGGCGCTCGCGCTCGATCATCTCGAGGGTCGCGGCCGGATCGAATGTGTCCATGAGCACGAGTGTGCAGCCGGCCATGATCCCTCCGAAACCGAGTTCGGTGTCGGCGACGGCGTGATTTATCGGGAAATGGAGAAGCATCCTCGTGTCGCCGTTCATGAAGAATTTCTCGACCTGAACCTCTATGTTTGCGATGACGCTGCGGTGGGTGTGAACGACGCCCTTCGGCCTGCCGGTCGAGCCGGATGTGTACATGAGGAGCACCTCGTCGTCGGGACCTGCCTCAGCGGCGCGCTCCTCGACGGCGGCTGCCAACCCGGGACGAGGCTCTGCAGTAAATTCGGCGAAGCTCTCCGTCCCCTCGAACGGTTCGCCGATGACGAGCACTTTGCTCAGGCAGTCGAATTCCTTCTGCAGCGCCCGCACCGTCTCAGACAGGTCGGCGCCCATATACTCCCGCAGGGTTATCAAAACGGTCGGACGACTGTTGTCGATGAGATACCGAAGCTCGTCGAGTTTGAACTTGGGCGAGAGCCCCAGCCACATGGCGCCGATCTTGTTTGCGGCCATGTACGTTGTCAGAAATTCGGGACGAGCCATCGACATCATCGCCACCCGGTCGCCCTTCTCGACTCCGATCTCGAGGTAGGCGCGAGCGATGAGATCCATGCGCTCTCTGAACTGTTTCCAGTCGACCCTCTCGCCCTCGAAGACAATCGCCTCTGCGTCGGGCTTTTCGGCGGCCCATTTCTCAACGTAATGCCAGGTCCTGTCAAGCTCTTTCCAACCCATCTGTCTACCTCCGTCTGTCGCGGGCGAACGGCCGTTTCCTCATGCGCGGCCGGTCGATACGCCACGCCGCAACCCCCGTGCGAGCGGAAACCGTCGAAGCGGCTCTCGCGCGGGAGGTCGGCCCCTGCCGCTTATCCGTGCTTATCTATTCGAGGCGGCCGGCGGAGTCTGCGCGTTCATGCCGGCAAGCATTTTTTGCGCGGCCCCGAAAACCTCCTGCGGCGTGACAGCCTCCATGCATTCGGCGAAATCGCAGTCCTCGTCGCATGGCCTGCAGTCGATGCCGCTCGTTACCACTTGGTTGGGCCGCCAATGGGGCGCGTTGACCCGGACGTCGGTGGGCCCGAAAACAGCTACGACCGGCGTTCCGACCGCCGAGCCGATGTGCATCGGGCCTGAATCGACGCTGACCATCAGGTCACACGCCTCCAGCAGGGCCGCCAGATCGAGCAGGTTTTCAGTCGGCGTCGCCACTTCGGGATTGGACGAGGCAAGCGAGCGAATCTCTTCGGCATCGCCGCGCTCGCCCGGTCCCCACGTCAACATGACCTTTGCACCCAGCGATTCGGAAAGCATGTCGCAAAGGGTCGCGAAATGCCGGGCCGGCCACCTTTTCAGCTTTCGGCTCGTTCCCGGATGAACGGCCGCCAGCGGGCGGGCGTCGCGGAATTTTTCACGAATGAATGTTCTCGCCTTCGCGCGGTGATCCTCCGTCACGCCCAATGTGGGCCTGTCCGTTATGTTTTCCGGAGAAACGAAAGGCCGCACCATCTCGAGGTTCCTCTCGACGCGGGGAAGCCTCGCATCGGTCGGCCTGATCTTTTCATTGGTGAATATGTGACTGAACTCTTTGACGAATTCCTTTTCGAAGCCCACGCGACGCCCCGAGCGAGACGCAGAGGCGATTATGCCGCTCTTGAGTATTCCATGGAAATCGAAAACCAGGTCATACCCGCCGCAAACACGGCGAAGAAAGCGGGCAGTCGCGGCGAGGCCCGCGGGAAAACGGAGCGGGTTTTTGAGCGCGGCGACGATTTTCTTGCGCTCGAAGACAAGGGCTTCGTCGAGGTGCGGGTGGCCCTCAAGCAGGCCGCTCGATTTATCCTCGACGGCCCACGCGATGTGAGCGCGCGGATACTCGAGGCGCAACGAGGCGAGCGCCGGCAGAGTGCGGATGACATCGCCTATCGCGCTGAGCCTGATTATGAGAATCCGGCCCGGCGACGCTCTTTCAGGGGTTGCATTCATGGCTGAGATTGACGATTTATTGAGAACCGACGCGACATTCAGCCCGGATTATAGCCGAGCCGACCGGTTATGTCAAAAGAGGCGTCAAATGACGGGGCGAGGCTGAACGCGCGGTGAGTTCGGCTCAGGGTTTTGACTGGATGTCGTAGATTCCAGATAGCTTGCGGCCGATTTTCTCTATGTGATCGTAGCCGCGAGTCTCGAGATACAGCGTAACGAGCGTTTTCCCGAACGGGGCCTTGGCCGAGGTGCGGTTGTGCTCGACGGTGAGCACGTTGGCCTCGAGACGAGCGATCTCCCCGAGCAGCGCGTGCAGCGAGCCGGGCACGTCGTCGAGCGCAAGCTCGACGGTCATGAACCGTCCCGACTTCGCAAGGCCGCTGTCGATGATTTTGCCGAGCATATTGACATCTATATTTCCGCCGCTTAGCACGAGGGCGACGTTTTTCCCCACAGCGACGTCTTTGCGATACAGCAGCGCGGCCAGCGGCGCGGCTCCGGCCCCCTCGACGACGATCTTGCTCTTTTCCAAAAGCAGCAAGACGGAGGCCGCGATCTCGTCTTCGGCCACGGTGACGACCTCGTCCACCATCCGTTCTATTATGGGAAACGTGATCTCACCAACTTGCTTGACCGCGATGCCGTCGGCGAGCGTGTTGACCGAATGCAGCTTGACCGGCCCGCCCTTTTCGAGCGCCGCTTTTGCCGAGGCGGCGCCCGAGGCCTCGACGCCGACGATTCTGACGCCGGGCTTCACGGCCCTTGCTGCGGTTGCGACGCCCGAGATCAACCCGCCGCCGCCTATCGAGACGATGATGGTGTCGACCTCCGGCCATTGCTCTATTATGTCGAGGCCGATGCTTCCCTGACCCGCTATCACGTCGGGGTCGTCGAACGCATGAACGAAAGTCGCCCCGGTCTCGCGCTGAATGTCGACGGCATGGTCGAGAGCCTCGTCGAAGCTCCGGCCCTCGAGAATGACTTTCGCGGGATATGCGCGCATAGCCTCGAGTTTTGCCAGCGACGTGGCGCGGGGCATGACCACCGTAGCCTCGATCCCCGCAGCCTCGGCGGCGCGGGCGACGCCCTGTGCATGATTGCCTGCCGAGGCGGCGATGATTCCCCTTTCTTTCTCGGCGTGGGTAAGGAGCGCGATTTTGTTTGTCGCGCCGCGTATCTTGAATGAGCCCGTCTTTTGCAGGCACTCGGGATCGAGCATCACGCGCAGGCCGGTGATCGCGCTGATGGACGCAGTCTCCATCAGCGAGATTGGATAAATCGATTCGTTTATGCGCTCGCGCGCCTGGCCTATCATTTCAAGGGTTACGGTCATCTTGCCGGTTCTCCCGCTTTTTCGATCGCCTGTGGCATGGGCTTTCTGCCTGCGCCGCGCAGAGATGGGGGGGAAATCTCAGGCGGCGCCCCATGCTTTTTCCATATAAGGATAGCGTCAATGCGTGCGATTTGGCAAGAGGGCTCGGGAGAGGTCGGGCGGCCGTTCGGTCCGGCCTATGCGGATTGGGCGTTGCGTTCGGCGAGGCTGAGCAGCCTTTGGGGGATACGGTCGAGAGAGGCGACATGGTCGACCGCTCTGAGCGCGATCGCCTCTTTGGGCATGCCGAAGACGACGCAGCTCTGTTCGTCCTGGGCGATTGTCGAGGCGCCGCATTTCTTCATTTCGAGCAGACCACGCGCACCGTCGCCGCCCATACCCGTCAAGATGATTCCTACGGCGTTGGCGCCGGCGTAGCGGGCGACTGACTTGAAGAGCACGTCCACGCTGGGGCGGTGGCGGCACACGAGCGGGCCGCTTTTGATCTGGACGTAGTACATGGCGCCTGAGCGTCTCAGGAGCATGTGGTAGTTGCCGGGAGCGATGAGGGCCTTGCCGGGCGCTACGGTGTCGCCGTCCCGGGCCTCTTTCACCTCTATCGCCGAAAGCTCGTTGAGCCGGTCGGCGAAGGAGCGGGTGAAATGTTCGGGCATGTGCTGTGCCACCAGAATCCCCGGACCGTTCGCGGGCATGGCCGAGAGGACATTTTGCAGGGCGTGGGTGCCGCCTGTCGAGGCCCCGATGGCGATGACCTTGTTGGTTGTTCGCGTCATCGAGAGCCGCGCGACTGGAACTCCGGGACCGGCCATTCTGTCGCTGAGCTTTTTTACGTCCACTCTGGTGGCGGCCTTAATTTTGTCGATGAGTTCTATCGACATGTCTCCCACGGTGTAGGCCGTGCCCGGCTTGGACATGACCTCCACGGCACCGGCATGGATAGCCTCGAGCGCGAGGTCTCCGCCTTTGGCCGTGAGCGATGAGACGACTATGACGGGCAGCGGGTAATGCCGCATCAGTCTGGTGAGGAACGTTATGCCGTCCATCCTGGGCATCTCGATGTCGAGCGTGACGACGTCGGGCTTGAGCTTGACTATCTTGTCGCGGGCCACGTAGGGATTGGGCGCGGTGCCCACAACCTCGATCTCGGGATCGCGCGAGAGTTCGCGGGAAAAGATGTTTCGCACGACGGCCGAGTCGTCGACAATCAATACGCGCGTCTTCATGCGGCTGCGTCCTCCATTGAAAACCTGAGCGCCGTCGGGTTGTCGTCCACTATGAAGCTTAATGTTTCGGGATCGTTCAGGAACTCTTCCCACGCAGTCGCATCGATTTCGGCAACGACCGGGATCGTAAGATCGAAGACCGGCTCCTCGCCGGCGATCGAGGTCAGCACGTGGCCGCAGGTGACGTTGAGGACTTCCTTGAGCGCGTCGAGCGCCTGTTTTCTCACCAGATCATCCTCCGGTTCCATGCCGAGCACGTTGGCGGCTATTTCCTCGCACATCTCGGCCGGAACGACAAGGACGAGCGATCCCTGCGTCGGGCCGACGAAATCCATTCTGACCTCGATGTATTCGGTCGCCTCCCGGGGAAGGTCCTCTTTCGGCGTCGGCTCGCCGAACATGAAGGCGAATTTTTCGAGCACGTCGCAGAAGACTTCGCTCAGCAGTTCCCTTCGTTCAGTCTGCATTTTGTACCCCCACTATGTCATCCACAACGCTTCGCAACAGTTCAGGCGTGAAGGGCTTCCGGATATATGCGCTTATGCCTTTGGTCATGAGCTGTTCGACACGGGTCGCGCTGCCCTCGGTCGAGATTATGACGACGGGAACGGTCTTGAGCAGCCCGTCGGCGGACATCCTGTCGACCAACTCGATGCCGTTCATAACGGGCATGTTAATGTCAGCGAAGACAAGGTCTATCCAGCTGTCGGCCAGGACGTCGAGCGCTTTCCTTCCATCGCCCGCCTGGTGGAGTTCGTTTACGGAGACCCCCGCCAGTTCCAGGGTTTTGATTGTCACGGCCCGCACGGTCGCCGAATCGTCGACTATGAGAATATTCAGAGCCATGTCCCGCTCACCTCCTCGCCTTTCATTTGTTTATAAGCCCTCCTCGAGCGTCACCTCCCGCTTCCGTTGTTGAACAATTCGCTGAGCTCGGCCAGCCCTTCCAGTATTCCGCAGACGGCGGTCTCCGCCGCAAGCGTCGTCAAATTGATTCGCTCTGCAACCTGGCGAGACGGGCGGTATTGGAGTCCGTCGCTGCCTGCGCCGATTCCGCCCATCAGGCACAATGCGTCGGCTGCATGGACAAGGTCGGCCACGAACGTGTCGCCCGTAAGAGAATTGGGATCATGATGCCACCGGCTTACGCACACGATCTCCGCGGGCAACTGCCACCTTTCCAGCAGCGCGGCGCCGGCCTCTGCGTGGTCGATGCCGAGCACGCGGTGCTCGGCCACATCGAACGATACCTGCTCCTGTTGCGCAAGTTCCAGACTTGGTCCGGCGTCCACTTCGAGGAATGTACCCAATACCATCTTGCCGACATCGTGAAGCAAGCCCGCGGTGAACGCATATTCGGGCACCGGGAGCCCCAGAGCCTCGGCCAGTCGTTCGGTCCCGACCGCGACGGCGATCGAGTGCTTCCACAGATCGCCCGGTGAAAGGCCGTACCCCTTTATTTCAGGAATGATCAGCGGGGCGGCCGCAGATGCGACGACCATCTGGAGTATGCATTTGGTTCCCAGCCGCACGATGGCCTGCCTCAGCGAGTCTATGGTTCCGGCGCCTCCATAGTAGGCCGAGTTCGCGATACGCAACAGGTTGGCAGTCAGGCCCGGATCGTGTTCGATCACACCTATGAGTTCTGCCATATCCGCCTCCGGGTCCTGCAGGAGGCCGACCGCACCCAGGGCGGCGGAAGGCATCGAGGGAACATCATGAATGCTAGATAATATCTCTTCTCTCCGGTTCATAGTTCCACCTCCTGGCCGCGAATTTTCAGGATGGTCGCGCCGCTGTCCATATAAAGAAACATGGTTCGGGGAACATTTCCTCCGATGTCTTCGGCGGCGATCAGGATGTCGTTTTTCCAAAGGACCTTCCGAAGTACCGTGTGGTTCCTTTCGCCTATCTTGAAAAGCCTCTTTTCGTCGAGAAGCTGGGCGCAGCCGGCCACCTTGGCTATCAATCGCTTTCGCTGAGCGCCCATGTTGAACAGCTTTTGCAACAGGGCGGGCACGCCTGTATCCACGAACATCTCGGGCGTTTTGCGCGCCTTGTCGTGGTCTATCTTCGACAGCGGCAGCATACAGTGAATAAGACCGCCGACGCCCGCCACCGGATCGTAGAGCGACAGTCCGGCGCACGAACCAAGGGAATATGTGACCAGAACGTCGGTCGGCACGTTCGTGGTCTGCATCTCTGATGCGCTAACCGTGTGGATCATTTTCCACGCTCCCCCGCGCTATATGATGTGGTTTCGGTTCCATTCTCCGCAGACGCCTAAGACGCCGATAATTGCTTATCGTCTCCCCCATCTGTCCAGTTTTTCGAAAGCGTCCTCTGCGGCCTTGAAAAACTGCGCGAGCTTGACGGGCTTAACAAAATAGTCGTCGAAGCCGGCCTCCCTGCATTCGGCCAGATCGAAAAGGGAGGTATACCCGGACATGGCGAAGATACAGGCGATCGGGTTTTCATTTCGGATGCGTCTGCACAGCTCGACACCCGTCATGCCGGGAAGCTTCAGGTCCAGGAACATGACGCGGGGATTCTCCCGCCTCAGGATTTCCAGCGCCTCCTCGCCGCTGCCGGCGCAGACGGATGCATAATTCGCATCTTCGAAAGCCTCTTTCAGCATGCCCCGGATGGGAAGCTCGTCGTCGACAATCATTATCTTATGCTTCATGAGACCGTCTCCTTTCGACCGCCTCGAGGTTTACATGGCCCCGTCAAGCGTTCTTCTCACGGTAGACAGCAGGTCGCTGAGTTTATAAGGTTTCTGGATGAATCCCATGACGCCGCCGTCCAGGATCTCCTGCGCTCTTCCGCTCTGGCTGTAGCCGGTCGAAAGCAGCGCTTTTACCTGGGAACTGATCTGTTTGAGTCCCGAAAAGGTTTCGCGACCACCCATTTTCGGCATGACCATATCCAGTATCACCAAGTCTATTTCCTCCTTGTGTTTTTCATAGAGGCGGATGGCCTCGCGCCCGTCCTCGGCGAGCATCACCTTGTAGCCGAAGCTCTCGAGCGTCTCCTTGGCGAGGGCCCGGATCGGCTCTTCGTCGTCGACGACGAGGACAAGTTCGGTGCCGCCGCGGGGGGCCTCTGCGACCGGATGCTCTTCCATTTCCGGCAGTCCGCTTATGGGCAGATATATCTTGAATGTGGAGCCGACGCCCGGTTCGCTATAGACCCATATGAACCCGCCGAGATTCTTGACGACTCCGTAAACCATCGCCAGCCCGAGCCCGGTACCCTTGCCTTCTTCTTTTGTCGTGAAAAACGGCTCGAAGATCTTCTCTTTCGTCCGCTTATCCATGCCGGTTCCCGTATCGGTCACCGACAGCACTGCGAACGAGCCTTCCTTTGATTCGGGATGCGCTTTTGCGTGAACCTTGTTTATGGCTTCGACGCGCGTCTCGATGCTCAAAACACCCTCTTCGGCCATTGCGTCACGGGCGTTGACGCAAAGGTTTATTATCGCCTGTTGCAGCCGCCCGGCATCGGCCTCGATCGTTGGAAGATTCTTGAGGAGATCGGTCTTTATCTCTATGGATTTGTCGATAGTCCTGCCAAGTATGTTCATGGTCTCGGTGATGATTTCGTTGAGGTCCACGGGCATGGTCTCATCCTGTCCGGTTCGGGCAAAGCCGAGGAGCCGGGCGGTAAGCTGGGCGGCCCTCGTAGCGCTTTTTTCGATGGTGTCGATGTATTTGTAAAATGGGTGATCTTCCTCCATCTTTGTCTTCATGAACGATGCATAGCCCAGTATCCCGCCCAGAAGATTATTGAAATCGTGCGCGACTCCGCCCGCGAGCGTGCCGATGCTTTCCATCTTCTGCGCCTGTATGAACTGAGCTTCAAGTTTCTTTCTTTCCGAGACGTCGATCACCATCAGGCGGCTTTCTATTATGTGGTCCTCGCGATCCCTGATCGGCTCCACGGAGATGCTTACCCAAATGGGCTCTCCGCCTCTTCGTTCCATCTGCAGTTCGACATCGCGGATCAGCTCTCCCTCGATAAGGAGCGCGTGGATCTCTTGTGCCTTGGGTCTTCCATGCGGCGTATCGGCATATACATCCCAGATTTTCGTGCCCATCAATGTTTCCCTGTCATAGTCGAGCAACTCGACCGCGGCCCTGTTGCATGCCGTGATCGAGCCATCGGCGGCAATCGAGAAATACGCGTTCGGCGCGTTCTCGTACAGGTCGCGGTATCGCTCTTCGCTGTTTTCCAATGATTCAGTCGCTCGGCTGTTGATCAGGGCTATCGAGGCGAGTTCGGCAAACGCCGCGGCCATGCGGGCGTCGTCGCCGTTGAAGCCTTCGGGTTTGTTCGAAAAACCCAGCATGCCGGCCGTCTTCGAGCCTATCATCATCGGGACGAGCAGAACGTTTTCGAGCGTGACATGGCCCTTCGGTATGAACTTGACCCGTTTGCTTTTGGAGAATTCGTTGTCGTACGCCGGCTTACGGGTGCGGTAGACCTCGGCCGAGAGCCCGCGGATGGGCACGGGAAGCGATGGATCGAGGGCGCAGGATTGTCCCGCCGAATCCGCGAACAACACTTCGATCTCCGTCGTATCCTCGTTCAAGAGGGCGACATACCCGCCAGAGGCTCCGATCAGGTTTTTGCACGAGTCGAATATTCCGCGTGCCGCCTCTTTGAATGTCTGAGGCATCAGCACCTTGCGGGCGCCCTCGAGCAGCGCGGAGACTTCGGCGCCGCGCCGGCGCGATTCCGCCAGGGCGTCGCGCCGCGCCTTTTCGGCGTTCCTGTGCTCGCGGCGCACCTTTGCCTCGCGCAGTTCGCGCTCGACGGCGGGCAGCAGCCGCGCAAGCTTGTCCTTCATCACATAGTCGTGGGCGCCGTGCTTCATCGCCTGTACGGCGTTTTCCTCGCCGATTGTGGCTGAAACCAAAATGAACGGTAGATCGAGCCCTCGTTGCTTGGTAAGCTCGAGGGCGGCCAAGGCGCTAAAGCGCGGCATTGAAAAATCCGCCAGGATGATGTCCCATTCCCTGTCGTCGAGAGCGGCGTCCATGGCGTCGGGAGTGTCGACGCGCTCCCACGTCGTGTCATGGCCGCCGCGCCGCAGCGCATCGGCCATCAGGAGGGCATCGTCTTCCATATCTTCAACAATTAAGACGCGCAGGGGCTCGCCGGAGCCATTGTCCTCACCGTAAAGCCGCGGTTCAAGACCCGCAAGCTTATTCGGAGCGGCGCAGCTCTCGTGGACCGATGTGAGTTTGTCGCTTTTCATGATTTCCCGCCTTCTCCATCACGAAAGAGACGGCCCTCCGAGGCCGGGCCACTCTTTTTGGGGGATGTTTGACGCGTTATCCATGTCGACAATTTTAACGCCCTCGACATAGTCACGCGTTTTGTATCTTGTCATACAGTTCAGTTTTCTGGTGATCTCGGCCATCCTGTCCACCTGTCGCTTGATGGCGCGCAGACGCTTGTACAGGGGGCCGTCCTCGGGCATCTGCATCAGGAGGAGTTCGGAGTGCCCGGAGATCACCTGCAACGGCTGGTTCAACTCATGACATGTCGCTCCGGCCATTTCCAGGACGCCCTCCAGCTTTTCTCTCCTCAATCGCTCGCGCTCGTTTCGCTTTCGCTCGATCGCATAGCGCAGAACGCGGACGAGCGCAATATTGGACACGCGCCCCTTTACCAGGTAGTCCCGCGCCCCCAGTCGAACCGCGTTCATCGCCGCCGTCTCGTCGTCGTTTCCCGTCAGCACCACGATCGGCACATCCGGGGCTTCGGAGTGAATCCTTTCGAAGGTTGCGAGCCCGGCGCTGTCCGGCAGGGAAAGGTCCAGCAGCACCAGATCTATGCCACCCATACGCAGACGCTTAAGCCCGGCCTCGAGCGTACCTTGGCTTTCTATTTCAAACAAAGACGAATCATGCTCGGCCACCGCGTTCTGCATCATGCTGACCGCCGATGGGCTGTCTTCAATGAGCAATATTCTGGAAGCCCTGTCTGCCGTTTCTCTCGTCGGCATGAGATCGCCTTAATGTCTTATGTATACGGACGGCCTGACGCTTTTGAACTCGCTCACCATGCCGGTCAGGCTTTCGGCATGGCCGACCATCAGGTATCCGCCCGGTTTGAGCAGCCGGTACATGTCGGCGAGGAGCCGGCCGCGAACGGAGTTGTCGAAATAGATCATTACGTTGCGGCAGAAGATCACATCGAACGGACCTCTCATGGGAAACGGCGGCGTCGAAAGATTCAGCCGCTTGAAGACTATCAGGTCCTTGAGCTTCCGCCTGGCGGAGTAAGACACTTTGTCCTCGACTCGAACGCTTTCGAAGTATCGCTCCCTGAGAAGATACGGAACGCCGTCGATCTTCGCTTTGTCGTATTCTGCTGCGTGGCATTTTTCCAGCGCGCGCGTCGATATGTCGGTGGCCAGGATTCTCAAGTCGACGTTTTGGCCATTGATGGATTCCAGAAGCGTCATCGCGAGCGAATAGGGCTCCTCGCCGGTCGAGCAGGCCGCAGACCACACCCTCAACCGCCTCTGCCCCTCGGCCAGCCACCGCCGTATGATCTCGTCGAGGAATTCGAAATGGTCTATCTCGCGGAAAAAGCTCGTGACGTTGGTCGAGATCGCGTCGAGCAGGTACACTATCTCGGCGCCGCTATCGTCGCCGAGCACGAAGCGCAGGTAGGTCTGGTAGTCGTCGATGTTGAGGGCGCGCATCCGCTTGCCCACTCGCGCGCTGACGAGCGCCTCCTTACGGTCTCCGAGGGAGATGCCGCTCTTTTCATAGACGATCTGCCTGAATCTGTCGAACGTCCGCTTGTCCATGTCCCCGATTCCGCCCTATCCGCT
>CBDUSG010000024.1:0-13560 GCA_965369575.1 uncultured bacterium
GCCGACAGGGGCGCCCGCTACGACGAGGTGACCGAACTCGATCTCGCCTCGATCGAGCCGCTCGTGGCGTGCCCGCACAATCCCGACAACGTCAAGACCGCCGCCGAACTCGAGGGAACCGAGATAGCGCAGGTTATCGTAGGAAGCTCGTGCAACGGCGCATATCGCGACCTGATGATGGCGGCGAAAATCGTCGAGGGCAAGAGGGCGCACCCATACGTGAGTTTCGAGGTGAATCCCGGCAGCCGGCAGACTCTGGAAAACGTCCAGATCATGGGCGGAGCGCTGGCGCTCATCCACGCGGGCGCGCGGATACATCAGCCCGGCTGCCTCGGCTGCATCGGCATGGGTCAGGCGCCCGCCAGCGGCACCCGGTCGCTCAGGACGTTTCCCCGCAATTTCAAGGACAGGAGCGGCACGAAGGGTGACGCCGTTTACCTTTGCTCGCCCGAGGTCGCCGCGGCCTCCGCGCTCAAAGGATGCATCACAGACCCGCGCGCGCTCGGTGAATGTCCGAAAATCAGGAATCCGAGGAAGTACAGCTTCAATCCCGAATGGATAATCCCGCCGGCCGACGATCCCGAATCGGTCGAGATAATACGCGGTCCCAACATTGCGCCGTTCCCGAAGTTCGAGGCGCTGCCCGAGAGCCTCGAGGGCGAGGTCCTCTTGAAGGTCGGCGACAATGTCAGCACCGACATAATCATGCCCGCCGGCAACCGCGTGCTGCCGTTCAGGAGCAACATCCCGGCCATAAGCAAGTTCGTCTTCGACGTCGTCGACGAGGATTTCTCAAAAAAGGCCGAGCAAAAGGGCGGCGGCATGGTCGTCGGCGGCGAGAACTACGGGCAGGGCTCATCGCGGGAGCACGCCGCGCTCGCGCCTCGGTACCTGGGAGTCAGGGCGAAAATCGTCAGGAGCTTCGCGCGCATCCACAAGGCAAACCTCGTCAACTTTGGCATCGTGCCGCTCGAGTTCGCCGACGAGTCGGGCTACGAAAAAATCAAGCAGGGCGACGTTCTGAAGATTTCAGGAATTCGCAGCGCGATCGAAAGCGGCGAAACGGAGATAAGCGTTTCGGTGAACGGCCAAAAGGTTCTCGCGCGGCTCGATATCTCGCAGCGGCAGCGCAAGATACTGCTCGCCGGCGGAGTGCTCAACCAGGCGTGCAAATAGTGTCGATCCGCCGGGTCGCCCTTTTCTTGGCAGGCGCAGAAGGCGCCGTCCCTGCAGAATACGACCTGCGCTGGTCTGCTTTTAATTCAGGTGCGCGCCTGATGACTACGGCGAGGACGATCAGATGCGTGAGGCGGACACGCGCTTGAGCGCCAGTTGCAGTTCGGCGACTGATTGGAACCGCTTCTCGGGGTCCTTCTCGAGGGCGGTCATTATTACGCGGCTGAGCGCTGCGGGAATCTCAGGGTCCACTAGAGACGGGTTCTCGGGCCTGATCTTGCGGGTGATGTGCATCTTCATAATTTCTTTTCTGTCCTTGCCGTCGTACGGAAATTTCCCGGTGAACAGCTCGTACATGCACAACCCGAGCGCATAGATGTCCGAGCGCTCGTCTACGCGCTTTCCCCTTATCTGTTCGGGCGACATGTAGCGCGGGGTGCCTCCGCGCGACTTCGAGCGCAGAAACGAAAACGCCGATTCCTCGACCGACACTCCGAAGTCCACGATCTTCACGCGGCCGCTTTTGGTTATTATGATGTTTTCCGGCTTGATGTCGCGATGGACGATCGTGTGGTAGCGCCCGTCCTTGAGGCGATGCCGGTGTATGTAGTTCAGGCCGGCGCAGATCTGCTCGCACAGCCGGAGGCGCTCGGTCATGGTGAGGCCCCGGGTCTCGATGTGTTGCCGGAGGTTCTCGCCGTCGATGAACTCCATCACCATGAAGCCCTGCGTCTTGCCGTCCTTCTTGCGGCGGAGTTCCATCACATCGTAGATATCGACGATGTTGGGATGATCGAGTTCGCGCGCTATCTTAAGCTCGCGGTGGAGGTATTCGGACCTTTTCTTGTCTTCGAGGAATTCTTCCGGCAGGACTTTGATGGCGACCGTGGTGTCTTTCTTGTCGTCGATCCCAAGATATACCCGGCCCATGCCGCCCTTCCCGATGGGCCGGATGATTCGATATGGGCCAATCTTCTGCACGGCCATCTCGCACGGGCCTCTCTCTCAGAAAAACCGATCTCAGGCCGCCCCGACGAGCGCGGGCTTATGCTCTCGCATCTCGATGGCGCTCTGCGGACATTTGCCCACACAGATTCCGCATGCGATGCAGGTCTCCGGATCGACGACGTGCAGCTGCTTTCGCTCCCCGGTTATTGCGTTCACGGGACACACCTTATCGCAGATGGTGCATCCGTTGCATTTGTCGGTGATAAAGGCCCGCTCCGTTTTGGGCTTGCCCCAGATGCAGTTGGACGGGCACGCTCTGACGCACAGCCCGCATTTCACGCACTTCGCGTGGTCGACGACGGCCAGGCCGTCGCGCACGCTTATCGCGTCGAACGGACACGTGCGCTCGCAGATGCCGCACGCGATGCAGCCGACGCCGCATATCTTCTTTACCTGCGCGCCTTTGTCGCGCGACTTGCACATGACGAAGACTTCGTCGGTGGCGTCGTAGAGGTCTATCAGGCTTCGCGGGCAAACATCTACGCAGACACCGCAGCCCGTGCACTTATCATAGCGCACATAGGGCACGCGGTGGAAATCGTACTCGATGGCGTCGAACGGGCAGGCCTTGGCGCATGAACCGAGCGCGAGGCAGCCGTAGGAACACGCCTTTGCCCCGTTGAAAAGTATATAGGCGGCCCTGCAGTCGTCGATGCCGTGATATTCGTATTGAACCTTGGCGATTCCGATGTCACCCCGGCACTGGATCTTTACGACCTTCGGTGCGCTGGATTCGGCCTCGACGCCCATCACTTTGGCCACGAGAAGCATCGTGGCCTCGCCGCCCGCGGTGCATGTGCTCACGGGCGCCTTGCCTTCGGCTATTGCAAGGGCGGCGGCAGAACAGCTGGGGTGCCCGCATGCGCCGCAGTTCACGCCTGGCAAGGCGGCCTCGATTTCCTCGACGCGCGGGTCGACCTCGACCGCGAATTTCTCGGAGGCGAAGGCGAGCACCGCGCCCGCGATCAGGCCGAGGCCCCCGACCACCATTATCGCAAATATTACAGTCGCTTCCATATTCGTGCCATGCTTGCGCTCCGGTCACAGCGTCGGAGCCAAGGCTCTCTCCCTAAAACTTCATTCCGGAAAATCCCATGAATGCGAGCGATAAAAGGGCAGCCACGATGAAAGCTATCGGGGCGCCTTCCATCGACTTCGGCACGTCCGTTATGTCGAGACGCTCGCGGATGCCGGCCATAATGATAAGCGCAAGGGCGAAACCGACAGCCGCGGAAAAGGAAAACACGGTCACCTCTATAATATTGTACCCTTCCTTGATATTCAGCAAGGCCACTCCCATCACGGCGCAGTTGGTCGTGATGAGCGGCAGATATATCCCGAGCGCGGAGTAAAGGTTTGGATTGAATTTCTGCAGAACCATCTCCACGAATTGGACGAGCGAGGCGATGACCAGAATAAAGCTGACCGTCTGCAGGAAGCCCACCCCGGCGACAACGAGCACTTTGTTGACAAAGTATGTGACGATTCCCGCGAGCGTCATAACGAACATGACGGCCATTCCCATGCCGGCGGACGATTCCACGCTGCGCGATACGCCCACGAACGGGCAGATGCCGAGGAACCGGCTCAACACGAAGTTGTTTATGAAGATCGCTCCAATCGCGATCGTTATCAATGTGGAAAAGTCCGTCACTATGCCTCCCTGCTCTCCGCCGCCTTTCTAACCTCGAGCCGGCGTCCGATCAGGTTCATGCCCGCCATCAGTATTCCCAGCGTGAGAAACGCCCCGGGCGGCAGTATCATGACCAGCGGCAACTGGAAATCAACGGGCAAAACAGGCCGCCCGAGCAGCTGTCCGACGCCGAGTATTTCCCTGATCCCGCCGAGCACAACCAGATTCAGCGTAAAGCCGAGCCCCATCCCGAGCGCGTCCACGATCGACAGCCACGTGCTGTTTTTCGATGCGAACGCCTCGGCGCGGCCCAGGATTATGCAGTTGACCACGATGAGCGGCACGAATATCCCGAGCGCCTCGTGCAGCTCCGGCGCGAACGCGTGCATCGACAGGTCGATCATGGTCACGAACGACGCGATCACCACGATGAACGAGGGTATCCGAATCTTGGCCGGAATAAAGTCCCTGATTAGCGAGATAACGATATTCGAACCCAGCAGCACGCATAAGGTCGCCAGTCCCATCCCCAGCCCGTTCAGCAGCGAGGTCGTGACGGCCAGCGTCGGGCACAGGCCGAGCATCAGACGAAATATCGGGTTCTCGTCCCAGAATCCCTTTAAAAATTCATTCCGCGCGCTCATCCGCGAGTTTCTCCTCCAGCTCGTCTCGAATCCCGCCGAAACCCGTTGCCGCCTCACGCACGCAGTCGGTCACGGCGCGAGACGTTATCGTCGCCGCGGTGATTGCGTCGATCGCTCCGTTCGGGTCGTCTTTTTTCAATATGACTTCGCCCGGGCGCAGCCCGGAAAACTGAGCGAGGAACCACGGCTCGATCTCGCCGTATTTTATCTGGACCGCGTTTGCACCAAGGCCCGGTGTCTCCGAGTGGCTCTTGATCCTGGCACCGGCTATCCTCTCGCCGCTCTCGTCCATCGCGACGACTATTTCGATGGGGCCGCTGTAACCCTTGTTGGTGACGGAGGTGAACGCCGTCCCCGCAAATTCGCCCTCGAGCCGCCCGACATAGTATTCTACATCTCCTATCGGCACGGGATCGGGATCGAAAGCGACCAGGCCGCCGCGCTGCTCGCCCGCCAAAGCTTTGCCGCGAAGGATGCGCTCTTTTTCCTCCTCGTTGGCCCGGATTCGGTCGCGGGTGACGGCGTCGATGAACGCCAGCGCCCCGGCCGAAACCGAGCAGATCAGAAACAGCACGAGGCTCAATCTCGCGTAAGCCTTCAAGAAACGCCCTCCCCGAATCGGCGCGGTACGGTGTATCTGTCGATAAGCGGCGTGACCGCATTCATTATCAAGATCGAATAAGAGACCCCCTCGGGCGGGCCCCCCTTGAGGCGCACGAGGAACGTCAAAAAACCGCAGCCGATCCCCATGATGACTTGTCCTTTGATGGTGATCGGCGAAGTGACCATGTCCGTCGCCATGAAAAACGCACCCAGCAAAAGGCCGCCGGCCAGAGCGTGCATGAGGAAATCGCCGGCGAAATACTCTTGGGGACCGCCGAAAACCCACATCAGCGCTCCGGTCGTCGCCACGAAGGCGACCGGAAGCTGCCAGTATATGAGCCGGCGGTAGATCAGATAGGCTGCGCCCAGCAGCAGCGCAATGGCCGAGGTCTCGCCGATGCATCCGCCGACGCGGCCGACAAACAGGTCCAGCAGCGTGAACGGATCGGGCGTTGCGCCTCCTTTGACCAGCGGCGTTGCCGAGCTTATGACGTCGACGGCGACGCCAAACCGGTCGGCGACCCCGTGAGTCCAGAATGAAAATCCCTCGCCCTGCCACCAGCCGGGCCTGAGCCAGCCCTTCGTCATGGCGATCGGCCACGCGGCCAGCAACATGACGCGGCTCGCGAGCGCGGGATTGAAGATGTTTTTCCCCAGCCCGCCGAACGCGAGCTTCACAATCAATATTGCAAAAGCGCTGCCGGCCGCGGCGATCCACAGCGGTACTCCGGGCGGCAGATTGAGTCCCAGAAGGAGGCCGGTCACAACCGCGGAACAGTCGCCGACCGTCAGCTCCCAACCCAGCCATTTTTCGGCGATGGCCTCGGCCGCCAGCGCCGAAACGATGGCAACGGCGAGGACCGAGGCGGAGCGGAAACCGAAGAAATATACGCCCACAATCGTCGCGGGCGCGAGCGCGATGAGCACGTCCGCCATCACTCGCTGCACATTGTCGGCCGAGCGCACGTGAGGGGAGGTCGTTACGATGAGCGGTCGGTCGGCTGTCATTTCCCCTCTTCCTTGGCGCGCTTTTTCCGCTCCAGCTTTATTAATTCGGTTTTTCCGAACTTGAACATGTGGACCATCGGTCTGCCGGAGGGACACACATACGTGCAGCAGCCGCATTCGACGCAGTCCAGCAGCCCCAGCGCCTTTGCCTCCTCGAACTTGTGCCTCTCGCACAGGATTCCGAGGGCGGAAGGCAGCAGATACATCGGGCAAGCGTTCACGCAGCGCCCGCAGCGTATGCAGGTTTGCGATTCGACGATGTCGACGTCGGCCTCGGTCAGCGCCACTATCCCCGATGTCCCCTTGATGACGGGCACGTCGATCGTATGCTGGGCGATCCCCATCATCGGACCGCCCATCAGAATTTTTACGGGTTCGGCGGAGAAGCCGCCGCAATAGTCTATGACGTCCCGAAAGCTGGTGCCGAGACGCACGATCAGGTTCCTGGGCTGCGAAAACGCCGAGCCGGTCACCGTCAGGGCCCGCTCGACGAGCGGTTTGCCGTCGAAGACGGCCTCGGCCATCGCGAGCGCGGTGCCTACGTTATTGATGCCGACGCCGACGTCCATCGGAAGCCCGCCCGATGGAACTTCGCGGCCGGTCAGCACCCATATCAACTGCTTTTCCGCGCCCTGCGGATACTTCGTCGGCAATTTCCTGACAACAATGTCCGGATACTCTGAAGCGGCCTCGCCGAGCGAGCGCAACGAGTCGGGCGTATTGGCCTCGACACCGATGATCCCGCGTTCGACACCGATCGCTTTCATCATCAGCCTGAGCCCGAGGATGATGTCGGCGGCGCGCTCCTGCATGATTCTGTCGTCGGCCGTCAGGTAGGGCTCGCATTCGGCCCCATTGAGAATATAAAGCTCGATCTTTTTTTCGGGTGGCGGAGAGAGCTTGACGTGTGTCGGAAACGCAGCGCCCCCGAGCCCGACGATGCCGCTCTCCGTCACGATATTCTTTATCTCGTCCGGCTTGATTTCATCCAGGCTGTCGCGGGAACGCGCTTCCCCGCGCGCCCACTCGTCCTTTCCGTCCGATTTGATCTCTATCGCCTCGCAACTGTGGAAAACCGGGTGATTGAAGGATTTTATGGAGACGATCTCGCCGGAGATGGAGGCGTGCATGGCCGTCGAGACAAACCCCGCGCCCCTCGCCACGCACTGGCCCGTCTTGACGGCGTCGCCGATCTTCACAGTAGCCCGCGCGGGCGCTCCGACGTGCTGCCTGAGAGGGATGATCACGCGCCCGGGCGGCGGCATTACCTCGAGGGGCTTTTTCTCGGTGTGGCGCTTCTGTTCCGCGGGATGGATTCCGCCGCGGAAGCTTTTCATGACATTTTCAAGCATGACAAACCACTCAGCCTCAACATTTTAGTCAAAGATACGGGGAAACGTCGGGATGAAAACACCGCAAAAGACTATTTATTCTAGCACAGTGCGTCAAAACAAGTCAATCGGTTCGGAGCGGGACTTGCGTCCATAATTCGGGGCTCTTGACTCCGGCCTGGCGGGGCCACCGTCGCAGGATGGGCGCAAGATCGTCAGCGGAAAATTTGCGCGCAAACTACGAATCCCCTTTGTGATAAGGAGGTCCGGCATGGAACATTAGACAGAGACATTCCGGGCGATCCCGGACCGATGCTTATGTCACACTCTGGTGCCTGGCACCAATATCGTGACACAATATCGGCGAGGAACAAAAAAGCGGTTTAAAGAAGGGGTTTTTCCGACGAAGCGAGCCTTCAGGCACACTCAGCGGCACGTGGAAAACGGGCTTATGTCACACTCTGGTGCCTGGCACCGATATCGTGACATGAGCCGGCAGAGTGACGCAGTGCCACTGACAGCTTCATCATCCCTTATCTCGTCGGTACACTGTCTGTCCAGCTCGCCTCTATCCATATTTCCCGGGTCAGGGCGCCGTCTTCCTTTTCTTCCAGAGCTGCAGCAAGTAGGGTTTTTCGCGTTCGAAGACGGCCGCAAGGGATTCGACTATTTCCTCAGCCTCGGTGCAGGTCATATGCTCGGTCTTGCGCACGAAGCCGGCGGTGCGGCCGAAGTACAGCGGCGTGAGCGAGTCGACAATCTCGTCGCACTCGAATTCTCCCATGTTGTATGCGACCGCGAACTCGTACACCACGCGCACCCACAGGCCCGCTGGGAACTCGAATGAGTTTTCGCTGAGCCGCGCGAGTGATTCGACGTCCGCGAGCGTGTTCTTCGTCATGAACTTTTCCCACAACGGTCTTCCGGCTTCGAGCCCGGTTCTGAATTTTTCGATGAGAGCGTTCAGCGTAACAGCGACCGGCTCGGGGTCCGCATCCAGCGGCGGGCCGACGGCCGGCGTCGCCGCGCTGTCGTTCACGTCGGACCACTCGTCGGCGTATCTTCCCATGAGGGCAAACATCGTGCCGACGACCTGCCTGAACATCGGGCCGAGCTGTGCGGCCGGATCCTTGACGTCGTGTATCTTCGCGCCGAGATTCGCCTGGCGCATGTCGAAGCCCTCGTTGATGGCGGTAGTCGTCATGAAGATGTCTATCCCGAACTGAGCGGCCGCGCTCTGCCAAACGTCTTTGTCGAGAAATGAAGCCGCCAGCTCGCCGGAAAAGCCGAAGTCACCGCCGATGGGCTGCCGCACGCGCTTGCCGTAGAGAGCGCGAGTGAGAGGATACGCGAGGCTGTTGGTGATCGTGCCGTCGTACTTGTGCCGCAGATATAGCGGCGTGACGTAGCCCGCGCCGCCGTCCACAATCGGCCCGGCGAGCAGCTTTATCCATTCGGGCGTGATGCTCCTGAGATCGGAATCGACGACGACGCACGCGCGCGCGCCGAGCGCTTTGATCGCTTCGAAAATAGCTTTGAACGCGCTCCCCTTGCCGGGCATCCCCTGGTAGCGGGAGGCAAGCTTGCGGATATGCTTCGGCGAGGCTGTTTCCATAAAAGCGTCGCATGTACCGTCGGATGAACCGCCGTCGGAGTTCATCAGCAGCGCGGTTGCGCCCGGGAAGTATTCGATGAGCCCATCGACAGCCGAGCGAGCTACGTGGCCGATGGTGCCGGCGTTGTTGTAGCTGGGTATGCCGACGACGATGTCGGCGTTCCCGATTTCGCTCAGGATTTTCCAGGCCTGCTCATCGAGCGCTGATTGTTCTGTCAACGGCGTGTCTCCTCATTTATCGGATGTTCTCGTTTTCCGGCATGGGCGACCCGGAGGGTCGCCCCCGCATCACCTTTTTCATAGGCACTGGAATATTCAGTATGCGCGGCTTCTCAACCCATCGGCCGGGCTAGCTTGGGTAGGAGTTATCCTCCCTGACCGTTTCGAGCAGCATATCCAGAAAATCGGGTATTGCCGATGTGACGCGGCTCCAGTTGGGTATTTGGGGTGCGCCGAGCGGGTCTTCCATGAACGTGCGGCCCGCGATCTCGATGCCGCGCGTGAACGCCTCGACCGCGTTCACCTCGCTGTGCATGACAAACTTGAGCTTGTTGATGATGGCGTCGTCGTGGTATCGCTTTACAGTTTCCTGTGCGATCCTGAGATAGTTGGCTATGAGCGTCCTGAAAAAGGCATCGGAGAAAACGACGCCCTCACTCGCCAGCGTGCGGAACAATACCTTGCCGATGTCGATGCTCATCTTGAGCAGTCCCTTTGTCGGATCGTCCGGCGAGAGCGCCTGATGCTTGTGTTCGTAGTTTTCGCACAGTTCCGACTGACAGATGCGGCGGATTGAGCAATTGCGGTACACCTCTGCCAGCGTGCCGACCTCGAGGCCCCAGTCGCCCGGGACGCGGTTGACGCGCGCGATATCGGTTAGCATGGAGAATTCGCCCGCGAGCGGGTAGCGGAAGCTGGAGAGGTATTCGAGGAAAGGCAGGTATCCGAGGATATTGATGAGCGACTTGATTATGGGTGTGACGAAGAGGCGCGTGACGCGGCCATGCATGCGGTCTGAGGCGCGACTGTAGTACCCCTTGCAGAATTCGTAGTCCATATTGGGATTGGTGCACGGATAGCAAAGGCGTGCGAGAAGTTCGCGGTTGAAGTTGACGATGTCGCAGTCGTGCAGCGCGATAACGTCACACTCACCTTTGGCGATCACGTATCCGTAGGCGGCCCAAGCCGAGCGGCCCTTGCCGTCCTGGCCTACGTCGAGGTCGTGCTTTTCGAGAAGTTCGTAGAGCCTGCGCATGCCCGGGCCGTCGCACCACAGGAGCACGCGGTTCGAAGGCAGGGCGGCGACAAGCTCTTTGGCCTCCTCGAACTGCTCCTTCTCCCTCGCCAGCCCGAGGCAGACGACGAACTCATGGATGTATTTCACCTTTTCGAGTTCCTTGAAGATATTCTTGCAGGCGGGCGAATGCAGGTCGGAGTTGGTGACCGGAAGCACGAGAGCTATCGGACGCTGGCGCGAGTAGCGCTCGAGTTCCGTCTCCAGCTCTTCGATGTTGTGCTCTCCCAGTCGGTGCAGCGTGGGAACAACTCCGCTTTGGGAGAAATCGCTCATTTACGACCTCCTTTCGGTTCCAGCCTGTTCTTTGTTCAGGCGCCTAAAATCGCTAGAAAATCAGCCTGACGTTCTCGGGCGCGAGATACTTTCGGATAATGGCCGCATGGTTTTCCGGCGTAAGCGGAGCGCTTTTGCATTCCGCGCGATAGAGCGAGTCGCCTGTCTCAAAAAGGTTCGCGAGTCGTCGCGCCATGGCCTCGAGAGAATACCTGGCACGAACGACTGCGCGATTCGATTCGATCAAATCTTCAACCGGCCCGGAGGAGAGATTTTCGAGGACTTCAGACGCGGCGCCGACGGCGGGATTGCGGTCGATCAGCCGGTGCGCCAATTCCGGCTCTTTCCCGAGCCCGTCTAGCAATTCGATCTGCATTTCGATTCCCAAGTCGGCGAAGTCGACGCAGTCCTCTGCGTCGACGCGGAACATTTTTGATTCTATTATGTCATCCGGCGAGGGCAGGGTCAACATTGCCGAACGTTTTCGGCCGATCCCGGCCTTGGCAATCTTCCGCGCGTACGCCTCGCTCAGCCTCGGTCGCAGGTTGGGCAGGTCGTCGATTGCAACCGCTATCCTATCATATGTATGCTCGAAGCACATTCCGTTGTCCTCAAAGTCGCGGACGATTTCCCCTATTTTCCTGCCGATTAGAGGCTTTCGCGCGAGCCATCCCTCGTGGTATGCGAGGCCGAAGCCTTCGACGACCGATGTTGTGACAACGGCCGAGCTAAGCGCATACAGGTCGCAGATGCCGTATTGCCTCACGACCCCGTTTCGTATTCTTCTTTGCCCCGTCTCGGAGATCATCTCGGTTCCGAATCCGATCAGGACTGGAATATCTCGTGAGGCGGCGAATTGCTTGAGTCGTCGCGAATAGGCGATGTCGGGCGGCGAATTGGCCTCGAGCGAAATGAGCAGCTGACAGCGATGCCCCAGATGCTTGTAGAGGATAAGCAGGAGGATCGACTCGAGGTTGTTCTTTCTTCGCATCACCTTGAGCGGAGAGAGAAGAACGGGAAGCGAATCGTCGAAAACCTGTTTTCTCCTGGCGGCGTAATCGGAGAGCCGTGCGAGCAATGACTTTCTGTAATCCTGCGGCGGGAGCCCCAGGGCTGCAAGCTCGCGGTCGTCCTTCTCCCACAACGGCCGCTCTTCGTATCGGCGCGGGTCCAGAGGGTCGGGCAGCAGAAATATCCGGTCGCTCGCGATGCCGATCCTCAAAAGGTTCTCAGTGTCGGCGCTGTTTATGGTGGCATAGATGACGTTGGGCGTATTTGGATGCATAAAACTGCGAGCGAACGCCTCGTCGCGGCGGCCTGTGCAATTGTTGAGGGCGCGCATCTGCTCGGGACGATTGTTCTCGGCGAAATCGTGAACCTGATTGATAAGCCACAAGGGAAGCGAGTGCGCTGCCGCCTTCTCGGCGATGATCTTGAAGGCCATAGCCGCCGCGGGATTCTTGCCGAGCGAAATATTGTGGGAATGGATGACATAAGGGCATTCCGGGTTGCTTGCGCTCAGGTCTATTCGCGCGAGGATTTCGTCTGCGATGTCCTCAGCCGCGTTCAGAAACGATGGACGATCCGGATAGGGAGCTTTGCGGTAGGCAAGCGAAGGGACGTTCACGACCCTCAGTTGCGCAGAATCGGCGGCCTGGGAGCTTTCGAAAATGCCTCGCGCCCGAACTTCAGAGCCGACCCCGGCGAACACGTCGATTTCAAGCGTTTCATATGCCGCGTACCGCCTGAGTGCGGCCGCCATGTCGCGCATGACGGAAGTGACGCCACCGGGCCGGAGATGGTAGTGCATCATGCCGAGCCGCAGACTCTTTCTCCGCGAGCTCGGCGGCGTCAGGTCAAGAGGGTCGATCGCCACCGACTGCAACCTGTCTGAAGGCGTCGTCATATCTCGAAAACCGTTTGGCCTGCGTTCAGCCGATTATCTCCAGAAGTTGCGGGACAGATTTTATCACGGCGTCGGGCTCAAAGCCCGCGCATTCAGGGCGATCCTTCCGTAGGCCGAGGCTCTCTTTGTCGCCCGCGAAGAGCACGGTCCCGAAGCCGGCCGCACGCGCCGGGAGCATATCGTTGAGAACGTCGTTACCCACGTAGAGAACCCGCTGCGCTGCGATGCCCATAGACAGCAGCCGGTCTTTTGCCCGTTGGAACGCCACTGGATTCGGCTTGGACACGCCGAGGCGATGGGAGAAAAATACGAGGCGCCCGTCAAAGATGCGCTTCATCGGAGTTGCGCCTGCATCGTTCTTTCCGCGCAGGAGCATGTTGAGCGCAATGGGCGTATAGAACTGGGCGTTTGAAATGATTCCCTGTCTCAGGCCGAGCGCCTTGACATTTTCAAGCGTCTCCCGCGCGCCGGGGTAGAGAGCTTTGGTCTGATAGACGTCGTCGAAAAAATACGCGATCTTGAGGGCAATATCCGGACCTCTCCCTTTTTCCCCGTTGGACGGCCTGTATCCTTTTGTCTCGAGCCGTCTCAGGATTCTCAGCCATATCCGCTCGATCTTCACTTCCGGTGAGAACACACCGTGGGCGCTTTTACGGCGGTGAGTTTTCTCGATTTCATGAATATACAGCCTCATGAGGGTCTCGGGCGCGTCGCCGTCGAGAAACTCGCCGAGGCCAAACTCTCTTATCGTTCGCCGGAACGCCACGCGCATGGTTTCCTTCTTTGCCAGCGCGCTCTCGAGGTCGCCGACGGACAGCGCCATCAGCGTGCCGTAGACATCCCACAGGACCGCCTTCACCCCATCAATCCTGTCGATGCGCTCGGCGATTCTTGCCGGCGTGATCTCGTATCTCTTGCGTCGCAGCCGCCTTTTTCGCTGCCGCTCGGCGTATTCTTCGATTGACTGATTCATGGCTTTTCCGGGAAAGGTCAGCCGTTCGCGCTCTGCCTGCGAAAGTTGCGCTGTGAGGCGATTGTGAGGTTATTATATCTCAAACCCGGAGAC
>CBDUSG010000025.1:0-13451 GCA_965369575.1 uncultured bacterium
CATCCGAGATCCGCACATCGGGCAGGAGCTCGCGCGCACGCACGATCCTGTCGCGCAGTTCGGCTTCGGTATCCTTCCATTGCTCGATGAACGCCCTCGGGTCCTCCTCGAATGCGACCCAGCGCTTGACGACGTCGACGCGCTGTTGCGGGTCGGAAATGCCTTCGATCTGCACGCACAGGCCGAACCTGTCGAGTAGTTGCGGCCTGAGTTCGCCCTCCTCCGGGTTCATCGTGCCCACGAGTATGAACTCCGCCGGGTGTGTGTAGGATACGCCCTCGCGCTCTATCGAGTTTACGCCCATTGCCGCCGAGTCGAGCAGCACGTCGACGATGTGGTCGTCCAGCAGGTTGACCTCGTCGACATAGAGGATGCCGCGGTTGGCGTCGGCCAGAACGCCGGCCTCAAAACGTTTTTCGCCCTTCTTTATCGCGTGCTCCAGGTCGAGCGTGCCGACGACCCTGTCTTCGGTCGCGTTCACGGGGAGATTGACGACAAACGTCTGCCGCTCGTCGGTATCGAGCTCGATTTCCTGCTCGAGCTTTTCGCGGCACCGGATGCATACTTTGTGCGCGTCGTCGGGATCGCAATGGAACTGGCAGCCCTTGACGACCTTAAGAGTGGGCAGCAGCACGGCGAGCGAGCGGACGGCGGTCGACTTGGCCGTGCCTTTCTCGCCGCGTATCAGCACGCCCGAGAGCCTTGGATTGATCGCGTTGAGCACTAGAGCCAGCTTCATCTTTTCCTGGCCCACGATTGCGGTAAAGGGAAAATTGAGCATTGCGTTTCTCATTTAAATCTCATTTCCGTGTGCAGAGGCGCCGCAAGCTGGGATACACTTTGCGTCCTCTGCCTTTGCGCCGGGATTTTACGACCGTTCGAGAGCAGAATTACAGTTTAATTTTACCCTTTTCCGGGGATAATTGCAAGAAGGCGATGGAGGCCCGGCAGGCCCTCAAAGACGGATTGCGCGGTCACTCCGCCACGGTTATCAGATCGAGCGTTTTATCGATCCCGAAGGGGGTGAAAGAATAATCGGCGTAGTGGCGGATTTTCTTGAAACCGGCGCGCCTGAGAGCGTCATTCATGTTCTTTTTCGTGATCGGACGGAGACGCGTAGTCTGTATCTTCTGGCTCCATTTTCCCGATTCTCTGGTGAGGCGGACGATATGAAAATCGACCCTGCGGGGGCCGTGAATGTCGAGCATTCTGAGAAATACAAATTCACGGTCGCCCAGTTCGGCCGACGTCGGCGGCATGAATCGGAGATTATCGCGAAGTATCCTGCGGTAATTGCGAATCTGCGAGATGAAAACGCCGCCCGGCGTCAGCGTCCGTTTTATGGACCGCATCGCCCGATCAAGTTCACGCTGCGTAGACAGGTGGGGGAGTGAGTTGCCCAGGCAGACAGCGGCATCGAACTTTTCCTGGCCGGCCTCATGCGAGACTTGCGTCAGTCCCGCCTTGAAAAGGTTCACCTTGACACCGGCCTCGGACGCGTTGCGCCCTGCCAGCCGCAGCATCCCATCGCTTATGTCGCAACCGGCCGCCTCGAGACCCCATCGGGCGAACTCGACGGCGTGCCGGCCGCTTCCGCATGCGCAGTCCAGCACGCTGCGGACGCCGCGCTCGCCGAACACCTTGCGGAAAAATGGGGATTCGCGTTCGAGGCGCGCGCCCCATTTTATCATCAGATCATAACCATCGCCGAGTTCGTCGTAGAACTCATCGGCGCCGCTGACGCCTTCCTCTGGTTTGCTCACGTCACCTTGGCTCCGGCGATGGCTTCATTGATCTCGTTGACGATGGTATCCGTGTCGAGACTGTGCATGGTCGCCCCGAATGCCACCGTCTCCAGCTTTGCACCGGGGCACGTGAAGCAGCCTTCGCCAAAATGTTTCTTGAAAACCGGCACTGCCTCCGGATACTTTTCGAGCAGGTCTCCGATGAGCCAGTTTGCGTCGATTTTCGCTTCGGCCATGATAACACCTCCAAGCGTTTATGGTGTGCGCCACCCGATTCGATTTTCTATGTATATAATGACACAAAAGCCTTGCCAGGCTCTGTGACATCCGTCACACGGGCCGATTCAGCGTGAACCGCAGCCGGCGTGATGATGAGGCGCTTACAGGTCGCGCGGCGCAGATGATTGACTTATTTTGCCGCATATGACATAATTACCTGTCGATTTTCGGACTTAAATCGGTAACGGAAATAATTATAGCAGGAATGAGGAGGCGAGATGGCCGTCCAGGTTGGAATCAACGGATTCGGGCGAATAGGCCGCATGGTCTATCGCGCCGCACTCGAGCACCCCGACATCGAAGTGGTTGCTGTAAATGACATTACCGACGCCGCTACGCTGGCGCACCTACTGAAATACGACTCTACGCACGGGCGTTTTCCGGAGAAAGTCGCGGTCGCGGGCGACGGCCTCGACGTGGGCGGAAGGGCTTTGAAAGTTCTGAGCGAGCGTGATCCCGCAAAGCTGCCGTGGGGCAAGCTCGGTGTCGAGATAGTGGTCGAATCCACCGGCATTTTCCGAAAGCGTGAGGAGTGCGCCGGGCACATCGAGGCCGGGGCGAAAAAGGTGCTTCTGACCGTGCCGCCGAAGGGCGACGTCGACGCGATGATCGTCATTGGCGTCAACGACGATGCTCTCCGGCCGGAGCACGCGGTCGTGTCCAACGCGTCATGCACTACGAACTGCCTCGCGCCGATGGCCAAGGTTCTCCACGAGGCTTTTACAATCGAGTCCGGTCTGATGACGACCGTGCACGCCTACACTTCCGACCAGCGGCTCATCGACGCGCCGCACTCGGACTTGCGACGCGCACGCTCGGCGGCCGTCTCGATAATTCCGACGACCACGGGCGCCGCGAAGGCCGTCGGCATAGTGTATCCCGAACTCAGCGGCAAACTCGACGGTATGGCGATGCGAGTGCCCGTCCTGGACGGCTCGGTCACGGACCTCGTGGTCGTTACCGGGAAAGACGCATCGGTCGAGGCCGTCAACGACGCGATGAAGAAGGCCTCCGAGACCACACACAAAGGCATCATCGAATACTGCGAGGACCCGATCGTATCCACCGACATAATCGGCAATCCGCATTCCTCGATTTTTGATTCCGGTCTCACGCTGGTTATCGGGAACAGGACTATCAAGGTCGTTTCGTGGTACGACAACGAATGGGGCTATTCCATGCGCTGCGCCGACCTGATCAAACTGATGGCCGGCTAGTGTTGTGTCCCTTTTCCCGATGACCAAACTCACGATAGAGGACGTCGAGCCCGCCGGCAAAACGGTTTTCGTGCGCGTGGATTTCAACGTTCCTCTCGCCGACGCAAAAGTCGCCGACGACACGCGCATAGCGGCCGCGCTTGCGACGATAAATTTTCTCGTCGAGCGCGGGGCAAAGGTAATACTGGCGTCGCATCTGGGTCGTCCCAAGGGGAAAACGGTCGACGGCCTCAGAATGGACCCGGTGGCCGCTTGCCTGGGCCGGCTCTTGGGAAGGCCCGTGCAAAAGCTTGACGATTGCATCGGTCCCGGCGTCGAAAAAGCCGTGTCCGAGATGGAGCCGGGCGATGTCGCCCTGCTTGAGAATCTGCGTTTTCACAAGGAGGAAACGGAAAACGACGAGCGGTTCGCAAAATCGCTTGCTGCACCGGCGGACATCTACATTAACGATGCCTTCGGGACCGCCCATCGCGCGCACGCATCGACGCAGGGGATGACGAGGTTTATCGATGTCTGCGCCGCCGGCTTTCTGATGGGAAAAGAGATCGAATATTTTTCGAGGGTTCTGGATAATCCCGCGAGACCTTTTGTTACAATATTGGGAGGCGCCAAGGTATCGGACAAAATCGGGACCATCGGCAACCTGATGGAAATGACCGATAAGTTTCTCGTTGGCGGCGGGATGGCCTACACGTTTCTCAAAGCCGAGGGGCACGAGATCGGCGATTCCCTCTGTGACGAAGACAAGCTGGGCGTCGCCCGCGAGGCCCTCGATGAGGCGAAGCGGCTTGGGAAACCGTTCGTTCTGCCCGTTGACAGTGTCATTGCCCGCGAGTTTAGCGACGAGGCGGAAACCCGCGTGACGGACGGCGAGGACATACAAAGTGGGTGGATAGGCCTCGACATAGGCCCGAAAACGATAGAGCTGTTCAGGAGCGAGCTCGAGGGCGCGCAGACGATCGTATGGAACGGACCGCTTGGCGCTTTCGAGGTCGAATCTTTCGAGGAGGGAACGAGGAGTATCGCACGGCGCATTGCCGAAATCGACGCGACGTCCGTCATTGGAGGCGGGGACACCGCGGCGGCCGTGGCGCGGTTCGGCCTTTCCGACAGGATGTCTCACATCTCGACGGGCGGCGGCGCGTCACTGCAGATGCTCGAAGGCAAGAAGCTTCCCGGCATAGAAGCTCTCACGGATCGTTAAACCGTCCGCAAAATCCGCAGAACCATTTGCTAGGTCGGCGACACTCCGACGCCGCACTTGGGAAATGGGGATAGGCCATTCAAAAGGAGGATGAACTTCAGATGACTGCAACCAAGGAAGAAAAAGGACGAATCATCAAGAAATGCCAGGTACACGAGAAAGACACCGGCTCGCCGGAGGTGCAAATCACGCTCCTGACCGAGCGCATCAACGGCCTGTCCGGCCACTTCGACGAGCACAAGAAAGACCACCATTCGCGTCGCGGACTGCTGAAAATGGTGGGCCGCAGGCGCAGCCTGCTGGACTATCTCAAGCGAAAAGACATCGAGCGATATCGAAGACTCATCAGTGAACTCGGCCTGCGCAGATAACGGCCTTCCGTGTTTTGGCGACATCGGGTCGACGAACACGGAGAGCGATTGCGCCCGGCGGGCGGCCGCGCCCGTGGGCGGATTTTGAGATAAATACGGAACACACAACGAATGGAGAAACCCATAATGATTGAGAAGGTAGAAGTTAAACTCGGGCGAAGCACTCTTACAATCGAGACCGGCCGTATGGCCAGGCAGGCCGACGGGGCCGTATATGTGACATACGGGGATACCGCTGTGCTTGTGACGGCGGTGGCCTCGGATGACATCCGCGAGGGCATCGGTTTCCTTCCCCTGACCGTGGACTATCGCGAGAAAACGTACGCTGCGGGGAAGATCCCCGGCGGATTCTTCAAGAGGGAAGGCAGGCCGAGCGAAAAGGAAACCCTCACGTGCAGGCTGATCGACAGGCCCGTAAGGCCGCTGTTCCCCGAAGGCTTCTTCAACGAGACCCAGATATGCGCTATCGTAATCTCGCACGACCAGGAAAACGATCCCGACGTGCTGTCGATAGTCGGCGCGTCCGCCGCGCTGGCGATCTCGGATATTCCGTTTACGGAAATTATAGGCGCGGTAAGGGTCGGAAGAGTCAACGGGGAATTCATAGTTAACCCGACAAAGACCGACCTTGAAGAAAGCGACATAAATCTCGTGGTCGTCGGCACCAAAGACGCGCTCGTGATGGCCGAGGGTGGAGCGGACGAAGTCGACGAGGAATCTCTTGTCGCCGCGCTGGAGTTCGGACACGAGATGCTGCGCGAGACGATCGCGATACAGCGGCAGCTGGTCGACCGCTGCGGAAAATTCAAGAAGCCGGCACCGCGCGTCGCCAGAGACGAGTCGACCACGTCAAAGGTCGAGTCGTTCGCCGAGCCGAAGTTCGGTGAAGCGCTGGCAGACACCGACAAGCTCGAGCGGCAGGAAAAAACGCAGGAACTGCTCGACCGGACCATCATGCAATTTCCCGACGCCGACGAAGAACAGCAGGCCCGCATCAAGGACGCCTTCAAGAATCTGGAAAAGAAAGTGATGCGCCGGATGATCCTGAAGGAGAAAAAGCGGCCCGACGGAAGAGGCCCGAGGGACATCAGGCAGATAACGTCTGATATCGGTCTGCTGCCGAGGGTACACGGTTCCGCCCTGTTCACGCGCGGTGAGACTCAGGCGCTCGTGGCGGTCACGCTCGGCACATCGCGGGACCAGCAGATAATGGACGAGCTTTTCGGGGATTACAAGAAGACTTTCCTCCTTCACTATAATTTCCCGCCGTTCAGTGTCGGCGAGGTCAAGTTCATAAGGGGGCCGGGACGCCGCGAGATAGGCCACGGCGCGCTCGCCGAACGCTCCATAAACAGAGTGCTTCCCTCGTTCGAGGACTTCCCTTACACGATTCGCGTCGTATCGGACATCCTCGAATCCAACGGCTCGTCCTCGATGGCGACCGTGTGCGGCGCCGCGCTCTCGCTCATGGACGCCGGCGTGCCGATCAAGGCGCCCGTTGCCGGAATCGCAATGGGTCTGGTTCAGGAGGGCGACGAGACAGTCGTGATCAGCGACATCCTCGGCATCGAAGATCATCTGGGCGACATGGATTTCAAGGTCGCCGGCAGCAGGGACGGAATCACCGGCTTTCAGCTCGACATAAAGACGGGAGGAATCGGTCTTGATCTGGTCGCGCAGGCGCTCGATCAGGCGCGCGAGGGTCGGCTCCACATCCTGGATAAGATGCTCGAGGCGATCGACAAGCCGCGTGCCGACATCTCCGAGCACGCTCCCAAGATAATCCACATGAGCATCGATCCCGAAAAGATACGCGACGTCATCGGACCGGGCGGCCGCGTCATTCGCGGAATAATCGCCGAGACCGGCGCAGAGATCAACGTCGAGGACGACGGCCGCGTGCTGATAGCGGCGGTCAACTCCGAGGCGGGCGAAAAGGCGTACAACATGGTCCGCGCGATAATCGCGGACGTCGAAGTCGGCAAGATTTACACCGGGCCGGTCAAGCGCGTGCTCAAGTTCGGCGCTTTCGTCGAGGTTTTGCCGGGCAAAGAAGGGCTCGTCCACATCTCGGAGCTCAGCGAGGATCGCGTGCGCCGCGTCGAGGACGTTCTCAAGGAAGGCGACATCGTGACCGTTAAGTGCATCGAGATAGATCGGCAAAAACGCGTCAACCTCAGCAAGCGGGCCGCCGACAAGGAACTCGCCGCGAAGGAATAGGAAATTGCCGCGGAGATATCATCTCCCCAACGGAATAGAAGTCATTACCGAGCGGATTCCCTATTTCAGGTCGGTCTCGATCGGGGTGTGGATTCGGGCGGGGTCCGTCAACGAGACGAGTGACATCAACGGCGTCTCACACCTTCTCGAGCACCTCTTTTTCAAAGGTACCGGGACCCGCACGGCGCGCCAGATAAGCGAGGCGCTGGAAGGCATGGGCGGAATGGCCAATGCCTTTACCGGGCGTGAATATACGCATCTCTATGCGAGGATACTCGATTCGCACCTGGATGTCGCGGTCGAACTGCTCGCCGACCTGCTGCTCAATTCCAGTTTCCGCGATCTGGAAAAGGAAAAAGCCGTTGTCGCCGAGGAGATCCAGTCCTACATCGATACGCCCGACGAGCACGTGCTCGATCTCCTGTGCTCCGCCATGTGGCGCCGACATCCGCTCGGGTTCCCGATAACCGGTTCGAAACGGGCGCTCGGCAGGCTGAACCGAAAGGTCGTGAAGGACTATTATCGACGCTGGTATGTGCCCTCGAATGTGATCATCGCCGTCGCCGGCGCGTTCGACGGCGATTCGCTCATGCGACTCATCGAACGGCACTTCAACGGGCTTAACGGTAAGGAAAACCGGCACATCTACGAGGCCCCGAAGGTTCGGGCTGCAACCAGGATTTATCACCGGCGAATCGGCCAGGCCCACCTGTGTCTCGGGATGCCGTCGGTTCACGCCGGTGACGAGAGGCGCTATCCCGCCAACCTGCTGGCCAATATCCTCGGCGGCTCCACCATCTCGCGGCTTTACCAGCGCGTCAGGGAAGACGAAGGTCTCGCGTACCAGGTCAATACGTTCCTGAGTTCTTACGAAAGCTCCGGTGTTTTGGGAGTATATGCCGCCGTCAGACCCGGGCAGGCGCAAAAGGCGCTCGACATAATCATTGAGGAGATGCGCCTGATGAAGAAAAGAAGGGTCTCCCAAAAAGAGCTTCAGAACGTAAAGGAGCAGCTCAAAGGCAACGTCGTGCTGTCGCTCGAAAGCACTTCGAGCCGCATGATGCGACTCGCCCGCTCGGTCCTCACGCTCGGCCGCGTCGAAAGCCTCAAAACGATCATGAAAAGGATCGACGATGTGACGGCCGACGATATCAAAGAGCTGGCGTGTGAGCTTTTCCGCGACGATGCGCTCAACATGGTCGCTCTCGGCCCATTGAAAAAACTTCGAGTGAGGGAACTCTGATGCGCAGGGCCGGTACTGAAGAGGAGCGTCCCGAGGGCCCGGACGGATACGGTGTTTCACTGGATGAGACACAAGAAAAGGTTATCGTCAAGGTCAAGAGACTTCCCAACAACCCGGATTTGCCGCTCCCTCGAAAGATGAGCGAGCACAGCTCGGGCTTCGACCTGATGGCCGCCGTTGACGGGTCTGTGACTATTGCCCCGCGTGAGACCGCCCTCGTTCCCACCGGCTTCGCGCTGAGCATCCCGCCCGGCTTCGAGGGCCAAGTGCGGCCGAGAAGCGGGCTGGCAGCCAGGCACGGGCTTTCCATCCCGAACGCGCCCGGAACGATCGACGCAGACTACCGGGGCGAAGTTAAAGTCATCCTGATCAACCTGGGCCGCGAGGACATAACCCTCCAGCGCGGCGACAGGATCGCCCAACTGGTCATCGCTCATGTTCCCAGCGTAGTCCTCGAGGAGGCGTCCGAGCTGGATGACACCCCGCGGGGAGACGGCGGTTTCGGCCACACGGGCACAGGGTAGGCTTTTCGGTACCCCCCCAAGATGTCGCTCTAACTGCCCCAATTATCTTGACACACCTCATTATATTGTGGTACCATTTCCTGTAGTATCTGCCGCGTATGGGAAATATCGAAGGGGTGGCTTCGCATGCCTGCGCCACAAAGATTCAGGTCGAATCTCAAGAGCGAAATAATGGGTTTCGGGATACTGGCGCTGGCGGCCATCATTTTTCTCAGTCTGGCCTCATACAATCCGCTGGATACCGGCGCGCACACCTCCTCTCCCAACGCTCCGACGACCAACACGGCCGGAATAGTGGGCGCCTACGTGGCCGAAGCTCTGCTGTTCACCGCGGGCATAGCCGCCTACTTGATTCCGCTTGTCCTTTTGGTCTGGGCGTGGAACACCTTCTGGGGAAAGGGCGAACGAGAGCTCTACTTGAAACTCATCGGGGTGGCGATGATGCTCATTTCCCTCGGAGCGCTCGCCCACATGCTCGGCCTCTCAATTCGCGGCAGCCGGTTCGGAGCGGGCGGTATAATGGGCCCCTACGCCGCCGACATACTCACCGGGCTGTTCGGCAGGCTGGGAGCACAGACGATTGCGCTGACGTTTTTCATAATCTCCATACTCCTTGCCACGGAGTTTTTACTTTTCTCCTTTGCCCTGATCGCGGCAGCGGCCTGCGGAAGAATGCTGGCCGGGGCCGGCCGGCTTGTGTACGTGGCGGTCTCAGAGGCCGGAGAACTTCCCGGGGGCCTGTCGATCACGCACAAGAAAAGACCGCCCAAAGTGTCGCGAACCCGCCGAAGGATCGAAAAAGAAGAGAAGAAGGAAAAAGCCGCGCGCGCGGCAAAGCGCAAGGCGCCCAAGGCCGCAAAGCCAAAACGAGGCAGACTGTTGTTCCGTCGAGAGAAAACGAAGGCGGCAGGCCGCCCGTCGGCCCGCAAGAAGCCAAAAAGACCGGCCCGCAGGGCCTCTCACGAATTCGAGCTGCCGTCCATCTCATTGCTTGATTCCCCGCAGCCGGTCAATCACCGGAACCGGCGCCAGGCCCTGGAGGGAATGTCCGAGCTGCTCGAGTCCACCTTGGCTACCTTCGGCGTCGAGGCGGAGGTTGTGGAAATATCGACCGGGCCGGCCGTGACCCGCTTCGAGCTCAAGCTTGCGCCCGGGATCAAGGTTAACAAGGTTCTCGCATTGTCCGACGACCTCGCGCTCGCGCTCGAGGCCTATCGCGTGCGCATCGAGGCGCCGATTCCCGGCAAGGCGGCGGTCGGCATCGAGGTTCCCAACAAGATCCGCGAAAACGTGTGTCTGCGCGAGGTGATCGACTCCGACCAGTTCCAGGGCTCGCGCTCGAAACTCACGATCGCCCTTGGAAAGACCGTTACCGGCGATCCGCTCGTGGCCGACCTGGCCGGGATGCCGCACCTGCTCATCGCGGGCGCCACCGGATCGGGCAAGACCGTCTGCGTCAACTCGCTCATCGCCAGCATCCTCCACAACTGCAGTCCCGAGGACGTTCGTTTCATGATGATAGACCCCAAGGTGGTCGAGCTCAGCCCGTACAACGGAATTCCCCACCTGCTCTGGCCCGTTATCACAGACCCGAAGGAGGCCGGCAAATACCTCCACTGGCTGGTGGGCGAGATGGAGCGACGATACAAAACGCTCGCGAGGGCCGGAGCCCGCAACATCGAGTCATACAACCAGAAGATCAAAGAGCCGCTCACGCCTCGGCCGGGCGTCGGGGCCGTCGAGAGCGAGCCGCTCGAGCCGCTGCCGTACATCGTGACCATCATCGACGAGCTGGCCGACCTCATGATGGTCGCCTCGATCGAGGTGGAGGACGCGATCACGCGGTTGGCCCAGCTCGCGCGCGCCGTCGGCATCCACCTTGTGCTTGCGACGCAGCGGCCCTCGGTCGATGTCATCACGGGCGTCATCAAGGCCAATTTCCCTGCCCGGATATCCTTCCAGGTGTCCTCGCGCGTCGACTCGCGCACCGTGCTCGACATGAACGGGGCTGAAAAGCTCATAGGCAAGGGCGACCTGCTCTATCTCCCGGCGGGCCTTGCCAAACCCATCAGGGCGCAGGGAGTGCACATAACCGACCAGGAGATAAACCGCATAGTGGGATTTCTTTCCGGTCAGCGCGAGGCCGAATACCTCGATCCCGAGCTTGAGAACCTCGAACGCGCCATAAAGCGGCCCAAGGCCACCGACGACCACGGCGATCCGCTTTATGAGGATGCAGTCCGGCTCGTGCTCAACACGCAGCAGGCGTCCAGCTCGATGCTGCAGCGGCGCATGCGCGTCGGCTACGCCCGCGCCGCGCGCTTGATTGACATGATGGAACTGGACGGCATCGTCGGCCCATCCCAGGGCAGCCATGCCCGCGAAATCCTTGTCGAGCAGGACTACCTGCGGGCTTTGGACGCGCATTGAGGCGGTGGCGATTCGCCTTTCCCCATGGCTCGCTTCGATAAACGGTTTTCTATCGGGGCTCTTTTCCGCTTTAATCTTCTCCCACAACCTGTCTTCAATGGACGATTCCTCACTTCCTATTGAAATATTTTCCCGTGCCGAGTATAGTTATAGCTGGGAAATCGCTTAATTCTTTATAGACGGGACGGTTGGATTTTGCCGCACAAGGTTTGGATAGAGAGTCTCGGCTGCGCCAAGAACCAGGTTGACTCCGAGGTCATGCTCGGGCTGCTCGACCGCGCCGGGTTCAGGCTCGCGAAGGCGCCGGCGGACGCCGACCTGATAATCGTCAACACTTGCGGGTTTATCGAGTCCGCGACCGAGGAATCCATCGAGACGGTCATCGAGATGGCAGAGGCCAAGACCGAGGGCTCGTGCAAAGGACTGATCGTAGCCGGCTGCCTGTATCAGCGGTACGGCGAGGGGCTGCGCAAGGAACTGCCCGAGGTTGACGCCTTTATCGGGTGCGGGGAGCTCGAAAACATAGCCGAGACGTGCGTCGGCGTTCTTAACGGCGGCGAACAGGTCGTCTCGGACGTTCCCGCGACGCCGGAATATCTTTACAGCCATGAGACGCCGAGGGCGTTCCTCAACGGCATGGCATCGGTCTATGTCAAGATAGCCGAGGGCTGCGACAATCGCTGCGCCTATTGCACTATCCCGCGTCTCAGGGGCGGCTACCGCAGCCGGTCAGTGGATTCGATCGTCAGGGAGACCCGCGACCTGCTCGGCCGGGGCGCCCGCGAGATAATCCTGATAGCGCAGGACACGACCTATTTCGGTTCTCCCGAAAATCTGGAAGAGCGCCTGACTACCCTCCTTCGCCGACTCGACCGCATCAGCGGCAAAAAGTGGCTGCGGCTGCTCTACGCTCATCCGGCGCGTGTCACCCACGCGGTGGCTCGCGGCATCGGGGACTCGCGCTCGGTCTGCCATTATATCGACATGCCCATACAACACATATGCGATGACATCCTGGAGGCGATGGGCCGCATCGGCGGTTCGGACGACATTCGCAGGGCGATCGACACGCTCCGCAACGAGATACCCGACGTCGCGATCCGGACGACCTTGATGACCGGGTTCCCCGGCGAGACAGACCGGCATTTTGAGAGATTGCTCGAGTTCGTCAGCGAGACGAGGTTTGACAGGCTGGGCGTATTCAAGTATTCGCCCGAGCCCGGCACCGTCGCCGCGGGCATGCGCAAGCAGGTCCCGGATGACGTGAAGGAAGAACGGTTGGAAACGCTGATGCGCGAGCAGGCGACGATATCGCATGAAATCAACCGTTCGTTCATCGGCAAAAGGATGGAGGTACTTGTCGAAGGCAGGGACGATTCCGCCCCGGGCATCGTCATCGGACGCACGTATCGCGACGCTCCCGAGGTCGACGGCTTCGTCCGAATATCATACAAGGGCAAGCCGCCACCGATCGGCGAATTCGTTAATGTCGAGATAACCGGGGCACACGAACACGATCTTGAGGGGAAACGCTCATGAGTTCCGTCAATCTTTCGAACAAGCTCACGCTGATAAGGGTCGGCCTGGTGCCGCTGTTTCTGATGTTTTTATCCATAAATAATGTCTATACGCATCTGCTGGCGCTCATCACGTTCGTAGCCGCGGCCATCACCGATTACTACGACGGCAAGATCGCACGCGAGCGCTCGCAGGAGACGGACTTCGGACGCCTGATGGACCCGCTCGCCGACAAAATACTCAGCTACTCCGCATTCATATATTTCGTCGGCTCTTATCCGCACATTCCCGCCTGGATTGTGACGACAATGGTCGCGCGCGAGTTCGCCGTTTCGGGCATCAGGATGCTGGCGGCTTCCAAGGGAAAGATAGTCGTAGCCGATAAGGCGGGAAAGCTCAAAACGATAAGCCAGTTGACCGTCATCATCACGATCCTGCATGTCATCTTTTACATAAAGCTCGCAGAGGCCGTGCCCGTGCTCTCATACTGGCATTTGATAAAGGACTGGACAAGACTCGGCATATATATACTCGTCGGGTTCACGCTGGCGATGACCCTTTTGTCGGGCTACAACTATCTCCGCGCCAACAGGAGCCTGTTCTGGGAATCGCTCAGAGGGCCGGCGACAGCCTCGCAGACGGACTGAGGGTATGGGCGAACAAGATTCGACGCCGGAGATTCGGGGATGGAAAGACCGGG
>CBDUSG010000026.1:0-13435 GCA_965369575.1 uncultured bacterium
GGGCAGGTTGTCCTCTTGCGCCTGCTCCTGCTCTTGCGCGGAGGACGGCCACTCTTCGGCCCAGACAGCAGGGCTGACCGAATCATCGAGATAACGGAAGTCGAGCCCTACTATCCTTGCGCCGACGGTTTCCTGGATACCCGTGTCCGCGGCCGCCCCCAAGAATGAGCGTCGCTCGACAAGCCCTTTAGGCGACTCACCCTTCTCAGAGGCCAGATCCACCCGATAGGTCACTTTCTGCACGGACCGGACGTGGGAATATCCGGTATCGAGAACTGGAAAGCTTAGTTCGTCGGCCGGAATCATGATCCCGCCCGCTTCTATAGAGGCGCTGCTGCCTACAAATGACATGTCCGATCCCAGCGCGGCCGGATATGTCCGCCGGATGACGTCCGAGACCCGGATAAGCGCCTTGCGTGCGTTCGGGTAACGTTCCGTCATGAGCCTCACCTGCGAGGTCACCCGCAACGATTTAATGATGGTGGGCACGGCGATCGCCATGAATATGCCGAGTATCGAAATCACAACCAAAAGCTCCAGCAGCGTCATACCCTTGTTTTTTCCATCTCGCACGGGCATCTTTTTTCTCTCTCGCCGCCCTCCCACACCGGACCTAAGGAAGCGCCACGGCGCTGGAGACCCTGATTCTTTCCCTGCCCTGCACAACTTCGACCGTGCCGTCGGGCATTGTATGAGTATAGGTGAATCGCTCTCTGTCCTCGGACAAAACGAAGCTCTCTACTGGTTCGGAGCTTTTCTCTTCTTTGGTCTTTTTTCTGACGGAATAAACGTACAGTGTCAGCCCGAGCAGCTTCGGATCGCCCTGCGTCGGAGCTACTGCGGCCAGCCATCTGTAAGGAGACACGTCTTCGGAATGTGCGTAAGCGAGATCGTCAAAGCCGCCGGGCCTCTCGTTCAGCACGCGCGATGCATGCTCTTGCTCTACCGGCCCGATCTCAATGGCCCCGGTCGGAATCGCCCGGATCAATTCTTCCATTCGCACCTGCGCGAGTATCTGCGCCATCTCGCCGCGGCGAACGCGGCTGGAATAGTCGAGCGCCTTGGTCATGAATTGGGCGAACCCCACGAGCGCGATCTGCAGTATCAGGAAAGCGACTATGAGTTCGAGCAGTGTGAGCCCGCCGGAGTCCCGAAGTATCCCTAGGCGGGGAAAAATGCGAGTCCCGGAAAAGTCCCTTCTCTTCGCTAACATATAACACTCCGATGCTGCTAACGCTCCGCTGCTGCCCCTTGCCTCGGCAAACGGCGATGCTACAAGCCGCTCAAAACGGCGACCGTCCCAATTTTCAGCCCGTTCGGGTCGGTGACAAGCGCGACATCGACCTTGATCCGCTTGCCGCCGTCCCCGCCAAGCGTGACCTCCTCAGCCGAGGATTGCGCGTGCGCAAAAGCTGTCTGTATGAGGGCGGCGATGTTCTTGTCCGACTTCAGCGTGGCGATGTCTTCGATGCCAACGCTGTCGGTCTCGCTCAGGCCGAGCAGGCTGCGGGCAATGCTGTTTATCATGATCAGCTCGCCGTTCTCGTCGATCATCAGCGCTCCTGCCTTGAGCATGCCGCATATGTGTTCAAGGGAATATTGTATGGCTGAGAATAGGCGGGCATTCTGGAGTGCGACCGCGGCAGTGTTGGCGAAAGCCGAGAAAGTCTCCAGATCTTCCTCAGTGAGCCGCCCGCTATAGCCGGCGTTCAGCACCTCGATCACGCCAACGACCTTCTCGCGCAGCTTGATGGGAACACACATTATGGACTTGGTCTCGAAGCCCGTGGCCATGTCAATCGAGCCGTCGAAGCGTTCATCTTTGGCAGCGTCCGACACGACGATGGGCTCCCCGGACATCGCTACCTGTCCGGCGATGCCCTGCCCCATCCGGAGGCGGAACTCCTGCATTTGGTCGCCCTTTTCGCCGAGCGCCACTTTGAACACCAGCTCGTTCGTGCGCTCGTCGAGGAGCATCAGGCTGCTGTCTTTGGCCTTCATGATCTTCGTTGCGCAGGTCATGAGGTATGTGAGCAGCTGGTTGAGGTCGAGCGTGGAGTTGATGCTGCCGGCAAGACTAACGAACGTTGACAGGCGCTCGAGCTTGTCCTCGAGCGAAGTGCGCGTTTGCCGGAGTTCTTCCTTCAGAGATTTGAGTTCCCCATCTCTGGCCGAAGCATCCTTCTTGCATGCTCTTAGTTCTTCCTCGCGGCTTCTGAGAGTGTCTTTAAGGAGGGCAAATTCATCACGGTCGACGGTCATCAGAGTCTCCTCCAATGGTAGAAGGACTTTTGCATTCGGAACGTTTCCGCGTCCGGTAAACGCGCTCCGGATGGAGATTTTTTCGAACCGTTCTCAGCTTCTCTGAACCCCCTGGATGCTCGCCGGGCCGACGGCATCCGGTGCGTTGCGACGGAGTATATCACAAGGCTAAGCCTAAGTCAATACCAGCACAGGAAATAAATGGGGGCGGGATTATCAAGGCGATTTTCACGCGGCTCCGTTTCCCTCGGCCGGGTAGCGCAACTTTCGTCGATCCGCTCTCAATATGGGCGACGATTTACGCCTTGCGAATCTAACGTCGCCCGGAATTTCGGATGCATCAATATGTCACAGATTATCCAAGAATGCAATAAAAAAAGAATGAATGTGAACCCATCGCCCATTTTCCCGAATCCGGCCTGCCGCGAAAGCTTGACCCTCTCGGACAGGTTTTGCTATCATTCCGTTGAGTACCGGTTTGCGTCGCGGCGCCGTGAGACGATGCGCGGCTCCGTTGCGGCATCGCCCGGCGGTCTTTCCCGGCACGTCGTTGAGACACGCTCGGCGCTTGCTTATCGGGAAGGTATGGATAAATGAATTCGCTGCTCCTTTGCGTTGTGGTCTATGCGGGCTTCATTGTCGCATACAGGACGTACGGCAAATTCCTCGGCAGAAAACTTTTCGAGCTCAGCAAAGAGGCGGTAACGCCCGCCCACAGTCTCGAAGACGGCATGGACTATGTCCCCACAAAAAAGGGGATCCTGTTCGGACATCATTTTACGTCCATTGCGGGAACCGGGCCGATAGTCGGACCCGCCATAGGTGTCATCTGGGGCTGGGTCCCCGCCCTCATATGGGTGATCGTCGGGTCGATTGTGATGGGCGCCGTGCACGACTTCGGCGCGCTCGTCGTCTCGATCCGGAACGAGGGAAAGTCCATAGGTGAGGTGACGAGCGACATCATCAGTCCGACCTCGCGCCTGCTGTTCCTCCTCGTGATTTTCTTCGCGCTGTTCATTGTCGTTTCGATATTCGCAATGATTATCGGCATCCTGTTCACGATGTACCCGAGCCTCGTGTTCCCCGTGTGGATGGAGGTCCCCATCGCCCTGGCCCTGGGGCACCTGATTTATAAGAAGAACGCCAACGCCACCATGCTCTCGATTGCGGCGGTCGTGCTCCTATATGTTTTCGTATGGATCGGGACATATATTCCACTCGAAATGCCGGGGATCATCGCGGGCTCTCCTCTCGTGACCTGGGTTGTCGTCCTCATGATTTACGCCTATATCGCCTCGGTGCTGCCGGTTCGGACGCTGCTCCAGCCGCGCGATTACATTAACTCGCACCAGCTCCTGGTTGCGATGGCGATCCTTTTCGCCGGGTTAGCGGTCGCGCACCCGAGGATAAGCGCCCCGGCATTCGTGGCCGCGCCCGTGGGAGCGCCCTCCATGTGGCCGTTCCTCTTCATAACTATCGCGTGCGGGGCTATTTCGGGCTTTCACAGTCTCGTTTCCTCGGGCACCTCGTCCAAACAGATTTCCAGTGAGACTCACGCCCACGCGATAGGCTACGGCGGCATGATAATGGAAGCCGCGCTGGCGACGATGGTCATTCTGGCGTGCACCTCGGGACTGGGCGGCATAGAAGCCTGGAACGCGCGCTATGCCGAGTGGTCGGCGGCGTCGGGTCTGGGGGCGAAAGTATCCGCCTTCGTCGATGGCGGGTCCACTTTCCTGATTGCGCTGGGGTTGGGCAAAACGCTGGCCGTGACCATCCGGGGGGTGTTCGTGGTCAGTTTTGCGGCCACGACGCTGGATACCGCCACCAGGATACAGCGCTACGTCGTGAGCGAACTGGCTGAGACCTTCGGCGTCAAGGCCCTCACGGGCCGGCATGCCGCGACGGCGTTCGCGGTCGTCACCGCCTTGTTGCTCGCGCTGGTCAAACCCGACGGCAAAGGGGCGCTGACGCTTTGGCCGCTGTTCGGGGCCAGCAACCAGCTTCTCGCGGGGCTGTCGCTGATGGTCGTGACAATTTACCTTTATAAAAGGGGCAAGCCCGTCATTTTCACCGGGCTTCCGATGATATTCATGGTCGTGATGACCGGCTGGGCGATGCTGGTGAACATATCCAACTTTTCCAGGGCCGGCAACTGGCTGCTGGTAATGATAAACGGAATCATTATCCTGTTCGTCGCATGGATGATCGTCGAGGTCATCATCACGGTGAGGAAATTCAGGCCCAAGTCCGCCGCCGAAGGCGAATCCGGCGAAGCCGCCGGACTCGCGGGCGGTGACGGGTAGATATCGCTCTCTCCGGGGCCGGCCGCACTTCTTCCTTAGCTCCACGATACATCGCCCGGCATCCTTCGATCGGGCCTCCCCCGCCGCGCCGTCCATATCGCGCACTACACTTTACCGACGGCTCTTATCCTGCGCAGGCGGTATTTCGCATCGAGGCTGCGGGGGGAATCGGCGAAAAGATGCATCAGCACGCTGAACGCCGCAGCAGCGCGGCCGGAGTCCTTCAGAGGCCCGGCGAAGATCTCGGCGATCTCGTAGAGCAGCTTGTCAAGGCCCTCCATTTCGGCATCGGGCGTGAAAGCGCCGCCCATGACGCCGAGCGCGTGGCCGTATTTTTTTAGATGCGCAAAACGACGGCCGACAATGAGCCGCCGTGAGTTGTCGGGCGGCTTTCCCTTTGCCGCAACGAGTCCGAAGTATGCGGCAACCGCCGCAGCATGGTTTTTCTGCTCTACGGCCCTTTTGAGCGAGCGGCGCAGAAGCTTGCGGGCGCGGCTCCTTTCCCCTCGCCGAAGCTCGATTCGTCCAAGCTCGCCCAGTATCAGAGTGTTGCGCGGCTGGCTCCTGAGCGCCGCCGTCAGCCCGGCCTCCGCTTCGTCGATCCTGCCTTTATGAATGAGGTCCGAGCATTCCTCGAGCGCAAAGGCGGCCGAGCGCCTCGAGAGCATTGCCGCCAGCGCCGCCGAATACTTGATCATGGCCGCCGCGCCGGCCCCGAACGCAAATCCTCCGATGTGGGCCCAGTAGGCCACGGAGTTCTCTCCGGTACCGGGCGAGAGCCAGAGCGCGCTTGCGAACTGGAAGATAAACCACGACCCGATCACCCAGACGGTCGACAGTGATATGGATGTCGCATATCGCATGGCGAACGAAAAATAGATGCAGTCCACTTCGTCCGATGGGTACAGGATCAGATAGGCGCCGAGCACTCCCGAGATCGCGCCCGAGGCCCCTATGCAGGGGACATCGGCAAGGTATTCCGGCGTGAGCGCTCCCTGCAGGAAGGCTCCGGCGATTCCTCCGCTGAAATAAAGCAGAGCGAACACCGACCGGCTGATCCTCTGCTCGATCGCGCGGCCGAACAGCCACAGAAAATACATATTGCCCGCGATGTGCAGCCATCCAACGTGCACAAACATCGATGTAAACAGCGAGAACAAGTCGATCCGTTCGGCGATGAAACCATGGTCATAATAGGCCATCTCCCTCACGGATGCCGGGAGGAAGTGGATCGACAGGAACACGACGGCGTTCGCGCCTATGATGAGATAGGTGAACAGCGCCGGTTTTTCTATCTCGGTTTCTATCCTTATTGGAAGAAGCATGTTACATTACGCGCGGCCCGCGTCGCCGTGGTTTCCCGGCCGGGGCATCATCTCAAAAATGAGTTATGGTCACGCGCTCCTCTTCTTCTTTTCGCTCGGGGACAGCTTCGTTCCGGCGTCTTTCGAGCGCCTTGATCGTTTTGAGTTTGTGAAGTTCGCTCGAGGCCCATTTTTCCAGCCACGTCCCGTCGGCCTCGGCCGCGGCGCGTGAAAGCCTGTACTCTGCCTCGCTCTCGCGGCCCATCTTCAACAGAATAAGACCCATACGAAGCAGCGCCTCTGCTTTTATCTCGTCAAAATCGACGTCAGTATGCGTGAACATGCGCAATCTGCTCTCATAGTTGTATGCCTGGTCCGTGTGGGCCATTATGTTTAGCGCTGAAGAGAATTTGTCCGGGACGAGCAGAATATCTTTCAGCAGTCTTGTGTATGTTTCAAGGGCCTTGCCGGGATCGGTCTTTTCTTGAATCTTGGCGAGACGCAGCTCCGCGATAACCTGGTACGTCCTGTCCGGCCCGGAGGGGATTGCGAGATTCTTATACAGGCCCTCGGCGTAGGACTGCTGCCCCATCTTTTCCATTATTGCGGCCCTTGCCAGCCCGAGGACGGACTGCTCCCATCTGCCGTCGGTCTCGCTGATCAGCGTTTCGTATATGGTCTTTGCCCGCTCGTACTCGATTGCGGCCTTATCGAATCGCCCCATCTCGTAAAGGGCGTCGCCATGAGTTTCGATGCGGTCGGCCTTTTTCGAATACAAGAGGAGTTTCAGCCGGAATTGCCTCTTCGATTCCATCGCATTTGCGGGTATCGCGGCGAGCAGGCCCTTGCGATGAACGCCTCCGAGGCGAACAAAAACGACGGCCAGCAAGGCCGCTATCAACAGCGCAATAAGGAAAGGATGAGTGAGCAGCTTTGTAAGCGAGGCCGCGGCGCCGGTTCCCCCGAGCGTCTTGTCGACGGCGCCCATGCATTTATTGCACACGAGCCTGTGGCTGCGGACGTTCGAGCAGTCGGAGCAGAGATCGGCGTAGCAGCATTCGCAGACCGAAGTCGCTGAACGGCTGGGGTGATATTCACAGCGGTACTCGGTTACTATCTCGACCGATCCCTTGAGAAGGTCGGCGATCTGACGGGCGGCAATCGGTTCGCGGTCTCCTGGCACGCTCGCTCTCATCGCTTTGGCGGGGGTTGAAAGAAAGGCCTCACTGGAGCGAAATCGCTATCATACGAACGGTCGCGGCCCCGCCGGAGCCCGCGGCGATGCTGAACTGCTCGGGGCGCGAGATCATGATGGCGGCGCCGGCGGCCAGACGCAGGCCAGAGGCATAACCTTCTATACCCGTTTCCCAGAGTTTTTCGCCGGTCACGGCGTCGTAAGCGCCGAGATTGGATACGACCTCCGCCAACTCGCTCGGGTCGGCCGAGGCATCCATAAGAAGCGATCTCGTGCTGTGACGCAGCGTATAGATGATCCCGTCGGCCTGCTCGACTTCGCCCTCGATCTTTCGGATCGACCAGAGCGCCTCGCCGCTTTCGATATCGAGCCCGAGCAGGATCGGCTCGTGGCTTGGGCCTCTCGATTTCAACGCCTTTGCCAGCAGGTCCTCCGAACCCTCCCAGCGTTTAGTCGGGATCACCTTTCTGGGCTCCCTGTTCACTTCCACCAGGCCGGGCACGCAGACCATCGGATAGGAGACCTCCACTTTGTCGGTGACCGCGCCGGTGGGCGCTACCCATTTCCTCTCTCCCGATTCCAGGTCAAGGCACGCCAGATAGCCGTCGTCGGTTGAGACCAGCAGCTTGTCCTCATAAGGCGTGAGAGAGTAGACACGTCTGCTGAGCAGAGGGAACTTCCATTTTTCCCGGCCGTCGACCGAAACAAGATAGATGTTATTCTTCGTGGCAAAGACGATGCCCTCGTCACTCATCATTGGAGGCACAAGGAAGTCGCCCGTACCCTCGAGCTTCCACTCGCGAGCGCCCGTCTCGGCGTTGAGCGCCCAGAGCTGCGTCGCGCCGAGCGGCTCTTCATCCTCCGTACTGTCCGATCCGCCGCTCGAGGACGAGTCTCGTCTCTGATACCTGAATCCGGAATAGCGCCTTGGCCGGTATCCGGCGGCATAGACGCGGTTGCCGTCGGCCAGCAGGCCGCCGACCCTCATGTCCTTGAGATCGGTCCGCCAGCGCACTGCGCCCGAGGCCATGTCGGCGGCGATAACGGTCGAGGCCGTCTCTTCTTCCCCCTGCTCCTTTCGCGAGTACGACGGCCTTTGGGACTCGGGGGCGGCCGCGGAGAGAATTCTCATCAGGGGAGACATCTCGTAGTAGGAGGCCCGCGATGAACTCGCAAGATACAGGTTGTCATTGAATATGACGGGCGTCGCATAAATGACGGGCCTCGGCGCAGTGACTTCCCACACGGGAACGCCTCGCCCCGATCGGCACAGAAAGACTTTGTTCTCGGAATGCACGAGGCAGGTTTCGTCGTCGATCATGAGCGGGTGGGAAGGTCTTTGTCCCTCTGGCAATATTGCGGTCCAGACCGGCTGTCCGGTCAATGAGTCGATCACTTTGACGGTTCCGTCGGACAAAACGAAGCAGATCGCGCTGGAATGCGAAAGGGTGGAATAGTTATGTGAATAGGCCGAGCCGGACAGTTCCCACAGCTTATCGCCCGAATGGTCGGACGCTCGGGAATATAGAAAAAAGGCCCCCGCCGCTATTGCCGCGAGGGCGGCGGCCCGCATTCCCATTGTGACGGCTCGGTCGGCTGCTTTTTCCTTCTTCTTTCGCAGCGCCCTTTCTTTCGCCGAGGCCCCTTCCCGCTCTTGCGCGGCTTTTGCGTCCCAACAGGTTTCGCTGCAAATGCGCGGACCCTCGTAAAGCTCGGCGCACTCCCGGCAGATCGGTTTTCGGCAGACCTCGCACTTGGTGACAGCGGGGGCTTTGGGGTGGTTGGCGCATCTGGGCCTGCGCTTTTTAGCGCCGTGCCCGGCAGCCTTTGCGGGTTCGTCGGCCATCGCATCCGTCCCCTTATTCCGGCGGCTCCTCCGCCGGCTGAGGCAATATCCTGAGAAGCGTACCCCCTACGCGAAACAGGGTGTCGATCTCAATCGGCGCGTTTTCGCCAACCTTGCTTTTCCCGACGAAAGTGCCGTTTGTGCTATCGAGATCATGAAGGAGCAGCCCGCTCTGTGACAGCACGATCCGGGCGTGTTTTCTGGATACAAGATGGTCGCAGTGGAGGCTGACGCTGTTTTCATCCGACCTGCCGATGGAAATTGGAAAGCCTTCGCATATTATTTCACGCCCGTCCTCGGGCCCGTTCATGACCTCGACAATGATGCGTCCGGACGTTGCCGGGGGAGCTTTTTCGGAATCGGCGCGATTCAAATGTATGCCTCCGGGTTGGTCGTTTTGCCGGTGTCCCCGGCCATAAGCGTCTCATCCATCAGGCGCTCGATCTGTTCCGCGGTCACTGCGGCCGGGGCGCCCGACTTCCCCCCACGGGCCGAGTCCATCCTGGCGGCGGCGCACGCCCGGTCCAGCAGTTCGATCGCCCTTCCCGGAAGAGCCCTGGCCTGCTGAGACCCGGCGCAAGCTGGCAGCGCCGCGGCAGGGGCGTCGTCGGCGATGGTCACCGAGTGCTCGACTTCGAACGCCTGCTTTGCCCCATCCAGTATTGCAAGCGTTTCGTCCTCCGACGGCTCGCTGAGGTTGATGGCCTCGAGAAATCTCAAGATGCCCTCGTGCTCGTTCTCGCATTGAGCGTAGTCTGCCGGCGTGGCGGTCGCCACGAGCAGCATCCCATGCGCGGAGACAGCGTCCTCTATTTCCAGAGCCGCGGTTTTTGGAGGGATTCTGACGTCGATGCCCAGCATCATGGGAAGATTTTCGATAAGGAGGATCGAATCGGAATCGGTGACTTCATTGAGGATGCCGACAAAATTGTCGATGACCTTTTCTCCGTCCTCATCACTTGCCATGAGGGCGGCCGTGCGAAGCTTGAGCAAGCTGCCATACTCGATACCCGCCTGGGCTGTCGCGTCGGAGAGAACGCACGACAATTGCTGCGTGAAGGCCGTCTTGCCGACGCCTGGCTCTCCGATGACGATGATCCCTTTTTTCTCTGCCAGAAGCAGTTCCCGCGCCATGTCCAGTTCCGGGCCGCGCCCCAAAAACGGGATGAAATACGGGCCGGCGGCGACGCATGATATCTTGTGAGTAAACGACACGGAGGGGGCGCTGAAATTCGTCACCATGATCGAGGGGCGTCGGCGACCGAGTTCCTTGCGAAGCCTCTTCACCGCAGCCCCGATATCGACACCCAGTTCCCGCAGGGCTCGAACCGCTGCGTTTTGTCCCTCAAGCAATATTGCGAGCAGGATGTGCTGCGGAAGCATACGGTCGTCGGAATACTCGCGGCGTATTTTTCTCGCCACTTTCATGACGCGCCTGTAACGCGGCGTTTTTATTATGCCATCCCATTGCCACGGCCCCTCACCTTTCGGAATGTTCGAGACGATTTCCGCGCGCAGCTTTTCCGCGGTCGCTTTGTCTTCTATAGCGCTCAGCACCAGCGCCTCTTCCTCGGACAGGATACCGAGCATCATGTGTTCGACGCCGAGATAATAATGGTCGAGCCGGCTCGACACCTTCTTCGCCAACCCGCGGGCCCTGGCCACGCGCGAGGTCCGGCCCGATCTCTTCTCTTCTTCGCCGGAAACCCTCGAGCCTTCCGGCGACCCGCCCATACTGTCGACGTAGGCTGCGATCTGCTCGAAGCTTTGGAAGCGATTCGAGGGGTCTTTTGCCATGCATTTAAGGATTGCCTCGTCCAGCCACCTGGGGCAATGGCGGTTTCGCGCGCGTGGCGCGACCGGATTGGACACCGTGAAGTCGGCATGAGGATCGTCCGGTGTTTTCAAGACAGTCGGTGTAGTCCCCGTAGCCACCTCATACATAACGGCGCCGAACGAATATATGTCAGCCAGAGGGCCCTCTTTCTCCGGATGTTCGATTTGCTCGGGCGCTATGCAGGGCATGTCCCTGAGAAAAAGGTCGGCGTTGGCCGCTCCGTGGGGCATGCTGAACGCGCCTGAGAGGCCGACATTCGTGATCTTAATGTTTCCGGCCTCAGTCAGAATATTATGAGGGCAGAGATTCCCGTGAACGAGGCTTCCGCCGATGCGCAGGTTTGCCCCGTGTAGAGACTTCATTCCGCTGATGATCTCCTTCATGAGTGAGATCGTTTGATCGATGGGCAGCGGTTTGCCGGGGCGCGAACAGATAATGTCCGCAAGGCTGGGACCGTCGATGTACTCGATGAAAAGATGAGGTGCGCCGTCGAAATCCTTGAGCATAAAGGCCGAGGCGATTTCGTCGCAGTGACCGAGACTGATCCAGCTTTTTGCCTTCCGCTCGAAATGCTCAGCCGAAAAATTCGGGAAAGTGATCGAAGGCGTCTTGATGACAAACACGTTCTCAGAGATACGATCCAGTCCGATGTAGACAATCCATCTCCTGCTCGTGTATTTTTCGAGCACGAAATATTGATTGTCCACCCATTGTCCAATTTCGAACATCGAGGACCGCCCCCCGTCTGACGAGACCTGAGCTTTCCAGTAAATATTATATTTTTAAAAGGGAAGGAAGTCAATTCGGGACAGTGTGTGAGCTTCGAGCGGTTCTGGCACAATTCATGCACGCCGGTCTTCGCGGAGCGGAACGCCCGCACACGGGGCGTTTGACAAACCCGCATTATCTTAATAGAATTAGAGAAAGGCAGAATGAATTGAATAAACCGGAATCCGACACAAACGGGCGGCCGCTGAAGGTCGACCTTCATACGCATACGGCCGACGACCCGGAAGAGACGATCCACCACACGGGCCGTGAACTGATCGATAAGGCGCATCGCCTTGAATTCGATGCGCTCTGCATCACGAATCACAATGCCGTCTGTTCCAACGGGTATCTCAGAGATTATGCCCGCGAACTCGGTATTATACTGCTGCCTGGCGTCGAGATTACCGTGCAGGGAAAGCACGTGATCATTATCAACGCGCAAGAGGAAATCCTAAAGGCGCGAACGTTTGACGATCTGCGCAGAATGCGAAACGGCAACTCTCTGATAGTTGCTCCGCATCCTTACTTTCCGGGCCTCTATTCCCTTTTCGGGAAGATGCGGCTCAACATCGAATTGTTCGACGCAATAGAATTTTCGTGGTTCTATCACAGTCACATAAACTTCAACCTGTTCGCGGCGCGCGCAGCGGAGGAATTCGGGCTGCCGCTGCTCGGCACCTCCGACTGCCACAAGCTGGGAAAATTCGGCTCGACCTATTCGGTGGTCGACGCCGAGAAAGATCCCGAATCGATAATCGAGGCCGTCAAGGCCGGACGCATAGAAGTTGCCGCCAACCCGCTCAAGCTGACCGAACTGAGCCGGCACGGCCTCGAGCACGTGGTCGGCGTGACGTGGGGAATGTTTAAGAAACTGTTGACGAGTAACAGCCGATGAAAAAAGCAGCATTGTTATTTACAGCCCTCATCGCATTCTTCTCCTGGACGAAGGCGACGGCCTTTCAGATTGAAAAATCAGCGCTCTACGTGTTTCTGCACGAAGTCAAGCCCATCGAAGAGGAGGCCGCCGAGGCACTCGAGCAAAAGGACTATGCCCATGCGTTGCGCAAGTCCAAAGAAGCCCAGCGTGGATACGAAAGAATCTGGAAGGATTATCCCGACCTTGCCGATGAGCGTCCGTTCGGCATCGACCGGATGGTGGACGAGGCGACGGAGAACTGCAAGAAAATAATCGAGGAGATCAGGGAGCAGGGCGAGGCGCAGGATGAGTTCCATCAGAAACTCAACGAGACGGTGCGCGTGGACTTCTCCGACGAGCACATACGCGGCGTCGCCAAGGCGCTCACTTTTCTGACCGACGTCAATATAATCGTGGATGAAACCGCGCTTACCGAGTCAAACCGGTCGCTGAATCCGCGCGTAAACGTCAGAACCGAGGAACCCTGGCCTTTAAAAACCATCCTGACGCGACTCTGCCAGCAGACGGGCCTCGCCTATTCCGTGGAAACCGACCACGTCTTCATCAGCACACGCGTCAAGCTGGACGAGCACTGATGAATGATGAGTCCCAGTACGCCGCGCCGGCCCAGAGCCGGGAATATCTCGGCATCATGTTCGAGTGCTGCCGAGTCTACAGCCATATTCATAAAAGCCGGATCGGCGACGCATACGTCGGCTGGTGCCCGCGGTGCGCGAAAAAAGTCACGATCCCCATACGCCCTGCGGGAACCGACTGCAGATTTTTCAAGGTGTACTGAGCCGCGATGCCTGTCGAAAAGGTGTCGCGAGCATCCTCTCCCGACTGTTTCCCGGCCCCCGATTCAATTAAACGTCCTGAGCCACGATCTGCGCATGCGCCTTGCTCGGCACCCGCGAGTCAGGCCCTTCCGCGGATTTCCGCGCAAGATGGCGGCGAAGCATGAAAATCAATTCCCTTTACTTGCTGTGATACAGGCG
>CBDUSG010000027.1:0-13207 GCA_965369575.1 uncultured bacterium
AGGGACCATGACATGGGTGTTTTACCGCTCATACTCGCGGCCGTCGGTCTTTTTTCCCGTGATCCGAAATATCAATTCAAGAAATTGTTCGTACTTACGATCATCGTTACCGCAATATATTCCTCGAAGTCGGCAATCAGCCACCCCCTTCAGAAATTCCTTTACGACTACATTCCATTTTTCGGCAGGCTGAGGGTTCCTGCGAGATCGCTGATCCTGAGCATGTTCTGTCTTTCGATGCTTTGCGGATACGGGATGGATTCACTGACGCGCATGACGCCCCTCCGAAAGAACGCCAAGTGGATTCCGATAATCGCTGCAGCCATCCTCGCCATAGTCTTGATGGTCGTTCTGCTGCCCGCGCTCGGCCTCGACAACCCGAGCAAGGCCGACCTCTACAGCTATTTGGCATGGGCCGCCCTTTCGGTTCCGCTGCTGGGTCTTCTGTTGTGGGGCGCCGGAAAAGAAAACCGGAACCGGATATTCCCTCTTCTTGCTCTCTTCGTGATAGTCGCCGATCTTTCGTTTGCCACGTATATCAAGAACTCGCGCGCCGACGACCCGATTCCATACTATCTGCGCGAAGACCCCGCCATCAAGGGAGCGAAATCCCTTGTCGCAAACCATATCAATGAGAAATATATACCCATCGAGGCAACGGGACGCGAAAGGGCGCCGAGAATAGACAGTCTTATCTTCCAGCCGTTCCTGTTCCTGGACAGCGCGTTGCCCAGCTCAAACGGCCCTTACAGCGCATTCGGCTACGAGGGCAGCCTGCTGGATATCAACCGACTTTTCATAAGGATGAAAGATAGCAGGCGCGCAAGGAGCATCCTGAACACGCGCTTCGATGTCGAGTATTTCCTGCCGCGCGCGTACGTGGTCTATCAGACGGAAAAACTCCCACACGATGAGATCATGGAGGAGATGCTCTCGCCCCGGTTTGATCCCTTGAATAAACACTACATAGAGGAAGATATGCCGGAGGCTTTTGGAACGCTATTGACGGGTGAAAGCCGGGAGGCCACGGACGAAACGGCCGCGGCCAGGCTGGCTGAAATCACCGAAGAAACCAGTATCGTAGAATACACAAACACACTCATCAGGATAGAAACGGACATTCCGCGGCCAGGGTTCCTGTTCCTGAGCGACGCGTATTATCCTGGATGGAAAGCATTCGTAGATGGAGAACCCGTGAAGATCTACAAGGCGAGCTATGCCTTCCGAGGGATTCCCGTCCCCGCGGGGAAGCGCACGATAGCTTTTGCGTATCGGCCTCCCAGGTTCCGCATCGGGCTGCTCGTCAGCGTTTTGGCCTTTTGCGTCGTCCTTGTCATCCTCGTCAAAGAGCGCAGACACGTGGAGGCCACGTGCGCTCTCCTCGTCTGCCTTTTCTGCTACGGCCCCCTGGCATGGCCGCGAGCCCAGGAGGAAAACGGACGCGCCTCCGAGGATGTAACCGCATATAGTGTACAGGCCGCGGAGGGAACGACGCTACCCATATGGCCGCTGAAGTCCAACACGGCCGCATCATTCGTGCATATCGAAGAAGATGGAATCTACGACCTTATGTTGAAATCTCCCCCACAGTTCTACGAGCTCAGGATAGACGATAAGAGGGCCGCGACAATCTTCAACACCGGCTCCGAAACCCCCGCGCCGCAAGGGGATTGGTGGGAGGTCCAGGCGATTCTCAAGCTCGGGAAGGGGAATCACAAGATCGAGTTTGTCCCGATCAAGCCCGCGCTTCGCATGAAGCCGGCTTTCTACAAGCTCATACCCAAACCCGACCGGCCGGATCGGTACAGCATCGAACCTATAAAGATCGATCCATCGTTTAGAATCGGCCCGCCCAAACTGGTCAAACATTAGATGGGAAAGACCGGCGCGGAGAAAGAAGCAGAGCGCCGGCAAGATAGTCCAGATGATTTCATGAAGGCGGCTCGGAGGTTTTTGGCCGCTCGGGCTTCGGTTCTTCGTCGGGCTTAGGTTCCTCGGAGGATTTCGGTTCTTCGGCGGGCTTATCTATCTGCTTGATCGTATCGTCAATTTCCTTGCCAATCTGCTTCACGTCGTCGGGCGCCTCGACCGCCTCCTTTATGCTGTCGACGGTGTCCCGATAATACGAGTCGACTTCTTTTGTGTCGAACAACTCCTCGCGGGTAAGCTCCTCGAATTGCCCGCGCACCTCGTCCATCGCGCCGCGAAGATCGCGCATCAGCCGGGCGAGCGCGCGCGCGAGTTCGGGCATCTTCTCCGGGCCGATGACCAGCAGGGCCACCACGAGTATGACCATGATTTCGAGCGGTCCGATGCCTATCATGCCGAGCGCTCACCTCTTCCGAGCAGCGCGGACACCCAGATGCTGATTTCGTAAAGCACCATCAGGGGGCCGGCCAGCAACACCTGCGATATCAGATCGGGCGGCGTGAGCACCGCCGCGAACGCGAAAATGCCGACGACCATGTATTTCCTGTTCTTGCGCAATCCCTCGACGGAAATTACGCCTATTCTGACAAGAATTATCAGTATGATGGGAAGCTGAAAGCCCAGTCCGAATGCTATGATGAACCGGAAGACCCTGTTTATGTACATGTTGAGCGAGAAAGTCTGCTGGACACCGTCGGAGAAAAACCCTGAAAGCTGCGGTATCAGCATCGGCAATATAAGAAAATAGGCGAATACCATGCCCGTATAGAGGAGAATGACGCCGAAACACAATCCGCCGAGGATGACCCTCTTTTCGCGGACCTTGAGGGCGGGAAGACAGAACATCAGAATTTGATAAATAAGGAATGGAAGCCCGAGGAACAGGCCCGTGTAAAGGGCCAGCCTCAGAGAAGCGAAGAATTGCTCGAACCGGTCAAACGCGTGAAGAGGAACACTGCCTCCACGGGGCGCCCTCAGAATCTCAAGGACGGTTCCCTTGAAAATATAGCCGACCACCGAGAAATCCGCTACCGCAATGAGTCCCTTCACCAGGCGGCTCCTGAGTTCCTTCAGGTGCTCGATGAAGGTCATCCTCGCTTCATCCATTTGAGTTGCCGGTTTCCTTCGGGCTGTCCTCTACCGGTTTCTCCTCGTCGGGGTCGGGGCCCTCGCTCTTCATCGAATCCCTGAAATCGCGTATCGCGCCGCCGAGCGACTTTCCTATGCCGCTGACCTTGCTCGTGCCGAAAACGAGCATCACGATAACGAGAATTATCAGCAGCTCCTGCCATCCAAGCAAATCTATTCACCTCCTTACTTCATTTCTGAGGGAAATATCAGATCGAATTCGCCGAGACACCTTAATCGGCAAAAAAACCCATTGTCGGATACAAACGCCTCCCATCACCATCATTTTAACATTGTCTGACGCCTTTTTGCAAGCCGCGTTCCGCAGCGGGCGCGAAAAACAAGGCGAGTGTGATGCCGAGTGTGACAAGGATTGTGAATTGCGGGAAATAGTCCGGATGCAGATGCGCGAAGATATATCCAGATATCGTCACCGTCTGAGCCCGCCAGCCGGCCGATTCCCCCTCGAAGAGGGCCCCAAAATTGAATTTTTTGGGGGAATGGAGTAGAATATGCCCCATTCTGCCGCAGGAAAGACCTGAGTATTCCATGAACTCACATATAATCGAGAAGGGAAGGATCGGCGATGATAGGTAAAAAGAGAAGACTCGAGAGAATTATCGACAGAGACTCGGACCGGACGGTCATCGTGCCGATGGACCACGGCACGACGATGGGCCCTATCGAAGGTCTGGTCGACATGAAGACGACTAACACCAAGATCGTCGAGGGCGGCGCCAACGCGGTAATCGTCCACAAGGGCATAGTCGCGGTCGGACACCGCGGCAGCGGAAAGGACATAGGGCTGATCGTTCACCTGTCGGCGAGCACGATACTGAGTCCCGACCCCAACACCAAGGTGCCCGTGTGCACCGTCGAGGAGGCCATCACGCTCGGGGCCGACGCCGTCAGCATCCACGTGAACCTCGGCGCGGAAAAGGACGCGGAGATGCTCGAGTATTTCGGCACGGTCTCGGCGACGTGCGCCAAGTGGGGCATGCCGTTGCTCGCAATGGTGTACACGCGCGGCAAGAAGATAGGGAACGAATACGACGTCAAGTACGTCAAGCACGCGGCCCGGGTGGGCGCGGAACTCGGCGCCGACATCGTCAAGTGCAACTACACCGGAAGCATCGAGACCTTCAAGGAAGTCGTCGAAGGCTGCCACGTGCCGGTCGTCATCGCCGGCGGCGAGAAGATGGAGACCGAGTCGCAACTGCTGACGATGGTCGAACATGCGCTCAAGGCGGGAGCATCCGGTGTGTCGATAGGACGGAACGCGTTCCAACACCGGCATCCGGATAAAATCGTGGCGGCCATCGGCAAGATCGTGCACGACGGCGCTACCGCAAGACAGGCGAAAAAAATATTGGGGAAATAGTCCATGAAAAAGATCTGGGTGAACGCCGACCCGTGGAACAAGGATATCGTCATACGTGCGCTCGAATGCGGCGCCGATGCAGTCATAGTCCCGAAGGGCAGAACGCCGAAAGTAAAGGAACTGGGCCTGATCCCCACCGTCGCCGAGGACGGCGACATCACGCTGGGCGGGGACGTCCTCGTTCTCGATATCGAGGGGAAACAGGACGAGGAAAAGGCCGCGGCGATGCCGAAAGACAAGCAATTGATCCTCCGGATGAAGGACTGGACGATCATCCCGCTCGAGAACCTGCTGGCGCAGAGGGGCGGCTTGTTCGTCGAGGTGAATGATTCGGAGATGGCGAAGACGGCCATCCGGATTCTCGAAAAGGGGGTCGACGGCGTCGTGCTCCGCACCGACGATCTCAATGAGGTCGGCAAGACGGTCGACGTCATCCACGGCATCCTGCCCAGGCTCGAAATGGAGACGGCAAAGGTTGTCGAGACGAGCATCCTCGGCATGGGCGACAGGGTCTGCATAGACACCTGCAGCCGGATGAGCCCGGGCGAGGGAATGCTCATCGGCAATGCCAGCGACGGCTTTTTCCTCGTTCAGTCGGAATCAGAGGACAATCCCTACGTCGCCGCCAGGCCGTTCCGCGTGAACGCGGGAGCGGTGCACGCCTACATTCTCGGTATCGACGGCAAGACGCAGTATCTCTCCGAACTCGAAACGGGCGCCGACGTGATGGTCGTCGACCACGAGGGCGCAACTCAGGTGGCCAACATCGGTCGCTGCAAGATAGAGAAACGCCCGCTGATGCTGGTCGTAGCCGAGGCCGGCGGCAAGAGGGTCTCGACCATATTGCAGAATGCGGAGACCGTCAGGCTTGTGCAGCCGGGCGGCAAATCAGTCTCGGTGGCTTCGCTTGAGCAGGGAACCGAGGTGCTGGTGCACCGCGAGGCCGGCGGCAGGCATTTCGGAATGAAAATTGAGGAGACGCTCGAAGAGAAATAGAGCGTTTCGAGCCCCGGAGCCGGCGATTCGGCGGGAGCCTGAGCGGCCGACGTATCAAATGGGTTCGAACCGGGCCTTCCTCGCGCGGCGCAGAAATTCCCTCGAGATATTCTCGCAGTCTTATTCAACTCTTGGCTCAGATCACATTGAGAGCGACAACCGGCAGGACTCCACCGGAACCATCCGCAATGCGGGAAAAACATCAGCGCAATGCGCTCCATTCGCGAATAGTCGTCGCGCTGCTGGCAATCCACGTGGTGCTCGCGGTCGGAAGCATGCGGCATACATCGCTGATATGGGATGAGCCGGCCTATATCGGGATCGGCCGACAGCTGCTGGAGACAGGGAACCCGGAAATCAGGGCGATCCAGCCGCACCCGCCGCTTTCATACTACGTAAACAGCCTGCTGCTGCTCCCGCTCGAGTTCGAGCCCGACAGGTTCGACGATGAGCGATATCTTTATCATGAGGACATCGGCCCGCCCCTCATTTTCGACTCCGGGTACTCGCCCGGCCTAATCACGTTTTTGGCCCGCATTCCCTTTGTCGTCCTCTCGGTCGTGCTCGGCATACTTGTATACCGTTGGGCCAAAGAAATATACGGCGCGGGCGCGGCCGTGATTTCCACCTTTTTTTACGCGCTCTGTCCTTTGATCCTCGCCCACTGCAGGCTGGCGACCAACGATCTGCTCCTCTCTCTCAATATGAGTCTGGCGCTGTTTCTTTTTTATAGGAGTCTGCGGGATGGATCAATCAAAAGTGAAGTCCTGGCCGGGCTCGCAGCGGGGTTGGCGATTCTGTCGAAATTTACCGGCCTGATCCTGATTCCCACTTTTCTGTTTCTGGTTTCCTGGAATTGGTTTAAGACGAGGGCTGCGCCGTCTCGTCCGGCGCGGCGGCTGGCGCTGGGACTCGCCCTAATCTTCGGGACTGCGGCCCTTGTGATATGGGCGGGATACGGCTTCCAGGTGGTGACCCCGTTTGTGCCCCGATGGCTGGAACCGCAGGCTCAGCGGTTGATCGCGGAAAAACCTTTCTGGCAGGCGGTGGATTGGGCTGCGGGGCGAGGCATCCGTGTTCCCGCATTTTCGTTTATCCTGGGCATCTACACGCAGCTTGCCTCGGTCAGGGGATGGAGTAATAATTTCCTGTTTGGCCGCATTTCCCAAGAAGGATGGTGGTATTTTCAATGGGCGGCCTTTTTCATTAAAACGCCGCTCCCCCTCCTCGTATGCGCCGGGGCGGCTCTTGCAGCCCGCAGGAACCGGGACGGGCGGAAACAGGGCGAAAGTTTTCTGCTCCTTTCAATGCTTCCGCTGATCCTCATTTTCTCGCTTCCGACCGGGAAAAACATCGGGATCAGATTCATTCTTCCCTTGTATCCGCTCTTGTGCGTTCTCGCCGGAAAGGCAGCCACCCTGGGCTCGTCGAAATGGAAGTGGACGCTCGTTTTCCTGTGCGCATGGTACGCGGGCTCGGCGCTTTGGATATACCCCAACTACCTCGCTTACTTCAACGAGCTTGTCGGAGGTCCGGCAAAAGGATACAGATATCTGGTGGACTCAAATCTTGATTGGGGCCAGAAACTGCACGACCTTGAAGACTATCTGAAGAAAAATGATATCGCGAGCGCAAAGATAAAATACTTCGGGCACCCGGGCGCGATCGGATACTATGACCTGGAGTTCGCCGACCCGAACGAGTGCGAACCGTCGCCCGGCATCTGGGCGGTGAGCGCTACCTACCTGCAGAATCTCTATCTCGATGATCGGCACTGCCACGACTGGCTCAGGGAATTGGAGCCGACCAAAGTCATCGGTTACTCCATTTTCATCTATGACGTCTCGGAGGAACAGGCGGCGGCTCAGGCAAGATAACCTGCGATTCGCGCATTGAGCTCGCCCAGTCCTTCCCGCGTGAGTGCGGAAAACAGGATCGGCTCGGACCCCGACGGCAGCCGGCGGGCGTGGACCTTTTTCATCCGGGCGATTTTCGATCTGTTCAGCTTGTCTATCTTCGTGAAGACCGGAACGCAGGGAACATCGACCGAGTCAAGATATTCCATCATCTGTATGTCTGAGTCCGGAATCACCTCGCGACGCGAGTCGATGATCACGACGGCGGCCCTGAGGTTCGGCCTGTTTCCGAGATAACCCTCTATCAGGACCTGCCAGTCGCGCCTCATCCGCTTCGACACGCGCGCATAGCCGTATCCGGGCAGGTCGACGAGGTGGAACCTGTTGTTAACGAGGAAAAAGTTGACCGCGCGTGTCTTGCCCGGCGTTTTGCTGATTTTTGCGACCACCTTGCCGGCCAGGCAATTAAGCAGCGACGACTTGCCGACGTTCGACCTGCCGGAGAATGCTATCTCAGGCAGATCGTCTTTCGGGAACTGCTTGACGCTGTGCGCGCTGATAATGTATTCGGTGGAGGTGATCTTCATGTCCGTGTCTCGGCGCAGCGGGCTCGATCATTCCCCGGGTTTCCAAAGGAACGCCGCGGTCGGTCCGGAAGGCCAGACCCAAAAAGAGGCGGCCACGCAGCCGCCTCTTCCGATTCGATTTGTTATGCGCGCTCAGGCCGAGCGCTTCCGGCTCACATATATGAGCTTAGGCTCCTCCGTCTTGCTCACCACCTCGGCATTGATTATGCATTCACGAATGTCCTTCTTGGAGGGAGTCTCATACATGATGTCGAGCATAACCTCCTCCATGATCGCGCGCAGTCCGCGGGCGCCGCTTTTGCGGACGATGGCCTGCCGCGAGATCTCAACGAGCGCGTCATCGGTAAAGTTAAGCTTGACCTCTTCCATCTCGAAGAATTTCTTGTACTGCTTGACAAGCGCGTCTTTGGGCTCTTGCAAGATGCGGATCAGATCTTCCTCTGTCAGCTCGTCGAAGGTTGCGATGATGGGGATACGCCCGACGAACTCGGGGATCATCCCATATCTCAACAGGTCCTCGGGCCGGATGTGCTTGAGAATCTCTCCCATGGGCTTGTTGGCGGCCGGCTGCGTCTCTGTGCCGAATCCGATGACGTTCTTGCCCATTCGCGAGGCGATTATCTTCTCGACCCCGATGAAAGCGCCGCCGAGGATGAAAAGGATGTTGGTGGTGTCGACCTGGATATATTCCTGCTGCGGGTGCTTGCGGCCACCCTGCGGGGGCACGTTGGCAATGGTGCCCTCGAGTATTTTCAGCAGCGCCTGCTGGACTCCCTCGCCGGAGACGTCGCGCGTGATCGAAACGTTCTCGCTCTTGCGAGCAATCTTGTCGATCTCGTCGATGTAGACGATCCCGATCTCGGCCTGCTCGGGATCGTAATCGGCGTTCTGGAGCAGCTTGAGGATTATGTTTTCCACGTCCTCGCCGACATACCCGGCCTCGGTAAGAGTGGTCGCGTCCGCGATGGCGAACGGCACGTCGAGAATGCGAGCCAGTGTCTGCGCGAGCAGAGTCTTTCCAGATCCGGTAGGTCCCACAAGGAGCACGTTGCTCTTCTGGAGTTCGACATCGTCGCCGTCGTCCTCGAACTCGACGCGCTTGTAATGGTTGTGCACGGCGACTGAAAGGACCTTTTTGGCGCGCTCCTGGCCGATGACATATTCATCCAGAATCTTCTTTATCTCTTTCGGCTTGGGAACCCTCGGCCGATCCGTCGAGGTCGCCGAACGGGCTTCGCCGTCGACCATGTCGCCGCATAGCTCCACGCACTCGTCGCAGATGTAAACCATCGGCCCCGCAATCAGCTTGCGCACCTCATCCTGCTTTTTCCCACAGAACGAACACACGGGCGTGTCGCCGCCGCTCCCGTAACTTAACGCCATTGAATCCCCCCGCTCAGCTCTCGCTGTGCTTGACGAGCACTTCGTCGACGATGCCGTATTCCTTGGCCTCTTCGGCCGACATATAATAGTCGCGCTCGGTGTCCTCTCTGACCTTTTGCATCGTCTGGCCTGTGTGCCTGACGAGTATCTCGTTAATCATCTCGCGCGTCTTCAGGATCTCCTTGGCCTGGATTTCGATATCGGTCGCCTGCCCGCTGGCGCCTCCGAGGGGCTGGTGAATGAGAATGCGCGCATAAGGAAGCGCGAAACGCTTGCCCTTGGTGCCGGCGCAGAGCAACAGCGCGCCCAGGCTGGCCGCCTGCCCGAGGCAGATGGTCGAGATGTTGGCGTTGATGTATTGCATCGTGTCGTAAATCGCCAATCCCGCGGTCACGTAGCCGCCGGGGCTATTGACATACAGATATATGTCCTTCTCCGGGTTCTCGGCCTCGAGATACAAAAGCTGGGCAATTATCAGCTGGGCGACCCACTCGTCGATCGCTTCTCCGATGAATACTATGCGGTCCTTGAGCAGGCGTGAGATAATATCCCATCCCTTTTCCCCGCGTGAGTCCTGCTCGACTATTCTCGGTATTACGAGAGGCATCTTCAATTTTCTCCTTTGCTCTTGTCTTGGGTCTCCTCGGCTTCGGTTTCCTCGGCTTCGGCCTCCGCCTTCTCCACATCTACTATTGTAGCACCGTCCACGATAAAATCCAATATCTTGTCCATGCGGAGCTGATCACGATAGCGCTCGCGCACGCGCTCGGTCTTGAAATAGTCCCTGAGGTCCGGCCCTCCGCCCTCGGATGCGCCGGCCATTTTCTCCAGTTCCTCGTTCAGTTCCTCGTCGGATACTTTGAGGTCCTCCCGTTTAGCTATCTCGTCGGTCACGAACGTCACTCTTAGCTGGCGGTCGGCCTCGTTGTCCGCAAACTCAGCCATCTTGTCACGCTGCGCGGTTATCGTCTCGCGGTCGGCCCCCTGCCGCACCATATTCGTTATCTCCCCCTCGAAAACCGAGGCCGCCACCTTCGCCTTCAGCTTCGGCGGTATCTCGATCTTGGACTCGGACGTGACTTTGATGATTGCCTGCTCACGAAGGAAGTTCTCGATGCGCTTCCTGGTGTCCTCCTCGATCCTCTCTCTTAAGCCGGCCTTCAGCTTGTCCAGGGTGTCGTGCTCCCCGAGGTCTTTGGCGAAGTCGTCATCGAGTTCGGGGAGTTCGCGAAGCTTGACATCCTTGACCTTCACATCGAATCGCAACTGCTTGCCCGCGAGGTTCTTGGCGCTATAATCCTCGGGGAAACTTGCGGTAATCTGTCTTTCTTCGCCCTTTTCCGAGCCGATGAGCTGCTTCTCGAAGTCCTCGCCGAAAGCGCCGGAGCCCACCTCGAATGGAAAATTTTCGCCTTTGCCGTCCTTGAGAGGCTCGCCGTCCTCGAACGCCTCGAAATCGAGCATGACAAGGTCGCCGTCCTCCACGGGACGATCCACCGGCAGGTATTTGGCATGGCTGACCCTAAGCCTCTCTAAAACCCGGGACACATCATCCTCTGTGACCTCGGTCTTGGGGCGTTTAAGCTCGATACCCTTGTATTCGGCCAGCTCCAAGGTGGGCTGCACCTCGATCGTGACCGTGAAAGACAGCGGCCCCTCGTCCTCGAACTTCGTCTCTCCAAGCTCCGGCTCGGTGATGGGAACCAGCTTGTGCTCTTCCAGAGCGGCCCGAACGGACGAGTTGACGGTGGAATCGATCGCCTCGCCACGGACAGACTTGCCGAATTTCCCCTCGAGTATCTTGCGGGGCACCTTCCCCTTGCGAAAGCCGGGATGCATGGCCGTCTTCGCGATTTCCGCAAAGAGCTTCTCGGTTTCCGCCTTGACCGTCTCGGAGGGAACCTCTATGGTAAGCACCCTCTGATAGCTGGCGGTCTCTTCTACGTTGACCTTCAAATTGAATTACCTCCGGTGAGTCCGGGGTTCTAGGCCCGAGGCGAGACAGTGGGCGGGGCGGGACTCGAACCCGCATACCAGATGGTACATGATCCTAAATCATGCGCGTCTGCCAGATTCCGCCACCCGCCCAAAAAGCTCAAGCAACCCTCGATTTTTCCCTCTCGTGAGCCGTCAGGGACTCGAACCCCGAACCTAGTGATTAAGAGTCACTTGCTCTACCAGTTGAGCTAACGGCCCCATTAAAACAGTCCGGCTCCTTCGAACCCGACGACCACAAAAAGATAACAAATTTGCCGCCTAAAGTCAAGGTTTCAGCCAGGAAAGGCGCGCCTGATTACGGCTGTCCGAGCACGCTGCGGGCGAACGCAAGTCGTCGGAATCCCGGCGCGAGTTGTCGGTGACGTGATAACTGTAACCGTCATCGAAGGCAGGCGCAGTTTCGGCGTCTCGATAGGCCGGGGGCGAACCTGTGCGTGCGATGGTTTGCGTAAATCCGGCAACAGGCCCGCAACCACTCTCGTACTTGCCACGGCTGCGTCGGATATGCTAAAATGCTGCGTTTGATTCGGCCAGCGTGCTTTTGGAACCCGCTAATTTCGCCCGCCTGAAAGGCGCTCCTTAGTGTCGCGAGCGGCCGTCCGTAAGGTTATACCAGAACATATTACCCTTGAAATCTCTATGACAATCAATATGCACAGATGTCTGAGTGCCGCCGCTATTTGCGGGGCTGCGACGCTTTCTTTTTTATTTTTCCTGTCCAGCGCCCCGGCGGCGGAAATAAAGATTTCCGCCGGCCAGGCGTGCGCCGGCGCCGGATGCCACGAGCAGTTCGGAAAAAGCAAGCACGTGCATCCCGCAATGGAAGACGGGGAATGCTCGGCGTGCCACGAGCAAAAGGGAGACGAACACGCGTTCGAGTTGGCCGCCGATGACAACGAACTTTGCTACTCGTGCCATGACGAATTCGGCAAGAAGAATCAGCACCCGGCTCTGGAAGCGGGCTGCACATCTTGCCACGACCCGCATGAATCGGACAATCCGAGGCTGTTGATAAAGACTCCGCCGGATATCTGCTTCGAATGCCATTCGGACCTCGCGGACGACTTTGAAAACGACGAGACGGTTCATGCCGCTGCGGACGACGACTGCCTGAACTGTCACAATCCGCACAGCGCAGACAGCGAACCCCTCCTCATCGAGGAGATTCCGTCGCTTTGTTTCAATTGCCACGGCGATGTCGAAGATATCGTCGCCGAAGCCGCCGTCAAACACGGCGCACTCGAAAGAGACAAGCGCTGCGCGAACTGCCACCGGCCGCACACCAGCAAGCACAGCTCGCTATTGGCTGCGAGCGGCGAGGGACTCTGTTACACCTGCCACGACGAACCCATCAAAACGGACACCAGAGAACTTAAAAACATGAAGAATTGGGTGGAAGTGAACGAATACCTTCACGGTCCCGTCGCGGAGGGTAACTGCATCGCCTGCCACGAACCGCACGGCTCATCAAACTTCAGAATACTGAAGAAGAGCTACCCCCGCCGGTTCTATTCTCCCTTCAGCGTGGAGACCTACGCGCTCTGCTTCATGTGCCACGAGCCGAACTTCATGCTCGTCGAGGAGACAGAAATAGCCACCAGCTTTCGCGATGGATCGCGCAACCTACATTTCGTGCACGTGAACAAGCCCGTGAAGGGACGCAAATGCACGAACTGCCACGACCCCCATGCAAGCGCCAACCCCAAATTCATAAAGGAGAGTTCCACTTTCGGAGCATGGGAGATGACGCTTCGGTTCAAGATGACCGAAACGGGCGGCAGCTGCGATCCCGGCTGCCACGAATACCGCACATACGACAGGAAAAATCCCGCCCCTGAGAGATAAGAAAGAAATCCCGGAGAGCCTCAGACCCTCGATCTGCGGATTCGGGAAAAAACACAACCCCCTCTTTCGGTTCGCATGAAAGCCGTTTGCCGGCTGCACTTCCT
>CBDUSG010000028.1:0-12962 GCA_965369575.1 uncultured bacterium
CGCCTTCGGCCTGCTGCACCACTTTGCGCATTGGCTGAGGCGGTTCACGGTCCAGCTCGAGGAGCTGTCGCTCAAGGACGTCGGCGCGCGGCTGGCTGGTTATCTGCTGAGGGCCGCCGACGAAACGGGCGAGCAAACTGCGGAGGGCACGGCGGTCCACCTGAAGGAAAACCAGCAGGAGATCGCCGCCCGAATAGGCACCGTCCGGGAGATCGTTTCGCGAAACTTTCGCAAATTCCAGGAAGCGGGCCTGATACGACTCAAGGGACGCCGCCTTGTCATAATCGACCGAGAAGGGCTGGAGCGACTGACGTAACAAATCCTTGCCGCGCAGGGACGGCCGGCGCCGATGAGGAGAGGAGAAAGAGCGATGCCGAGAGATATCGAGAGCCTGAACGCCGGGAAACTGCCGGAATCCACAAAGATTCTCGAGAGGGCCAAAAAGGTGCTCCTCTCCCCCACCGCCACCGGCCCCTTCCGCGCGCCCAAGGCGGTCGTATTCGTGAAGGAAGCGAGCGGCGCAAAAATATCGGATTTCGACGGCAACGAGTATGTCGACGTCACGATGGCCTATGGCCCGCTGATTCTCGGTCACAGCCATCCGATCGCGGTCGAGGCGGCCGAAAAGGCGATCCGAAACGGCACGGTCTATGCCATCGCGAACGAGAACGAAGTCCGCCTGGCCGAGATCATGGTCGACGCCATCCCGTGCGCCGAGCGCGTCGCGTTCGCCAACTCCGGGACCGAGGCGACCCTGCACGCGATGAGAATTGCCAGGGCGCGAACCGGAAAAGACAAGATCGCCAAATTCGAGGGTGGCTACCACGGCGTACACGATTACGCCCTCGTGAGCAGCATACTTGCGATGCAGGATGGACCCCCTGAAGATCCCGCCAGCGTGCCGGACAATCCCGGCACACCCAGGGCCGCCGTCGACCAGGTGATCACGCTGTCCTTCAACCATCCGGCAAGCCTGGAGAAAATCCGAAAGTACAAGAACGAGCTTGCGGCCGTAATCATCGAGCCCGTGCCGAGCGCTTTTCCGGTCGACATGCGCGGCTTTTTGAAGGACCTCCGCGAGGTCACGCGCGAATGCGGCGTGCTCCTCATCTTCGACGAGGTCATCAGCGGTTTCCGACTGAGCTACGGAGGCGGACAGGCCTACTTCGACGTGACGCCGGACATGGCGACGTATGGCAAGATTATCGGAGGGGGCTTCCCCGTCGGCGCAATCGCGGGCAGCTGCGACGCGATGGCCCCGCTGATCACATCGGGCGACTTCTTCACCGACCTGCAGGAAAAGGTTCTCACGATCGGCACTTTCAGCGGCAATCCCGTGACGACGGCGGCGGGCGCGGCCGTGCTCGAGCACCTGCGTGACAAACCTGAGATTTACGACCGAATCGACGCGATGGCCGATCGCATAAAAAAAGAAGTCAATGAGTTCGCCGAGGAAAACGAGTTCGGTCTCCAGCTTCTGGGCCTCGGCTCGTGGTTCCTGCCTTATTTCGTGTGGGGAGAACTCGAAAGCCCGCGCGACCTGCGCGGCCTCGACAACCTGATGAAGGGAGAGCAGCTCGGCAACTACATGCGCTACCACGGCGTGTACATGCCCGACCTGCACACGGTGTTCATGTGCTCGGAGCACACCGACGAAGACGTCGACAAAATCATCGACGCATTCAAGATTTCGCTGAATGAGATGAAAGAAGACGGGATGCTGTAAAAGACTGCCGGCGTCTTTCGGGAGTCCCTTACTTTCCCTTGAATTCGGGCTTGCGTTTCTGCATGAACGCCATCGGGCCCTCGACGGCGTCTTCGGACGCAAACACCGGCGCGGCCAGCTCGATCTCGCGGTCGAACGCCTCGGGCAGCGGCAGGCTGAGACATTCGATGACCGACCTCTTTATGGCTCTCACGGCAAGAGGCCCGTTGTCGGCGATGCGTCTGGCGATCTTTTCGGCGGTGGGCATCAGTTCCTCGGGCGGGACAACCTGGTTGACGAGGCCTATTCGGTGCGCCTCTTTTGCGTCTATCTTCTCGGCGGTCAGGAGAATCTCCATCGCTTTGCAAAAAGGTATCTGCCGCGCGAGCCGCACGGTCGAGCCGCCTGCGGGAAAGAGCCCCCACCTCGGCTCCTGGATCGCAAAAAACGCCTCCTCGGAGGCAATCCGGATGTCCATCCCCAACAGCATTTCGAGTCCGCCCGCGATGCAGTAGCCGTTGACGGCTGCGACTATCGGTTTCCAGATTTCGACATCCCGGAGCAAGGCCGACTGGAAAGTCTCGGCCATCTCGCCCTTGACCAGTCCGACCAATCCCTCGGGCGCGCTGGTGATGAGCGGGATGAGGGCGCCAAGGTCGGCCCCGGCGCAGAACGAGTTGCCGACGCCGGTGAATATCGCCACGAGGGCCGACTCGTCATCGCGGAAATTGAGCCACGTCTTTCCGAGCGCCTCGAGGGTGTCGGGGTCGAGCGCGTTGCGGGCCTCGGGACGGTTGAGCGTGATATAGGCGATGCCGTCTCTGGTTTCGTATTCGACTGTCATGATTTCCTCCTGGCGCAGGCCTCAATTGTGTGACGGCCGTGCAGTCTCGGTCGGCCTGAATTTCGGCAGCGAGACCGTCGGCGTGATCTCGTCGAAGACAACTTCCACCGGCATGTCAACCCGGACGTCGTCCGGTCGGATTCCGACGATGTTGCTCATCATCCTGACGCCCTCATCAAGCTCGACCAGGGCGACGGCGTATGGAGCGTCCTCGTCGAAAAGGGCGGTCGGAGGCCGGTGAACGATAGTGAACGAATATATTTTCCCCGTTCCGGCGGATTCGATCCACTCGACGTTCTCGGACATGCAGTCCCGGCACTGAGTCTGCGGAAAGGATTGGATAGCGCCGCAGTCCGCGCATTGCTGAAGCAGCAGCTTTCCTTCCTTCGCCGCATCCCAGAACTTCGCCGTAACCTGGTCAGGCATGGGAACGGGTTTCATGTATTCCGCCATGGGTGACCTCAATCGGTTCCAAGAATAAGCGCCGTGTGCGACGAGAAATTCCCGCCGAGCCCGTTGATGAGGCCCGCCTTCGCATCTTTTACCTGCCTCGCCCCGCCGGCCTCGCCGCGAAGCTGCTTTACGGCTTCGATAATATGGAAGATGCCCGACGGCAGACCGGGATGACAATGCGCGTGGCAGCCGCCGTGAGTCACGATCGGTATCTCGCCGCCGATCTCGATTCTCTCGCCGCCCTCGACGAAGGGACCGCCTTCGCCCTTCTTGCAAAAGCCGAAGTCTTCCAGAAACAGCATCGGCGTAATAGAGAAGCAGTCGTAGAACTCGGCGAAATCCATATCCTTCGGCCCGAGGCCGGACATCTCGTACGCCTGGCGGCCCGCATCGGCGCTGCCGTTGCGGACTATATCGTCGACGAGCGAGACGTGCTCCTTGGTGGTGCGAGCGCCGGCCCCGAGAAGCAGCGTCGACTTGTTCTTCAGGTCGTGCGCCCTCTCGGCCGAGGCGAGCACGAGCGCGCCGCCGCCGTCGGATATGATCGAGCACATGTCCTTGGTCAGCGGCGACGATATCATTTTCGACGAAAGCACGCCGTCGATCGTTAGCTCCTCGCGCTTTTGCGCTTCGGGATGCATCGATGCGTGCCTGCGAATGCTGACGGCGACTTGGGCCATCTGTTCCACGGTCGTGCCGAACTCGTGCATGTGCCTGGTCGCGCCCAGGGCGTAGGTGCTGATGAGCGTCGGCCCGTAGGGAACCTCGAACTGCGAGTGGCCGATCCTTGAAAAAAGCTCGGTTATGCCCTCGCCGATCATCGCCATGAACTCGCCGTAACCGACGAACGAGCGGATCGAATCGGCCGCCGCGATGAGAACGACATCCGCCATGCCGCATTGTATGGCGTTCGCGGCGCTGATGACGAGCTGGATGTGCGTCGCGCCGCCTATCTGCATCGAGGTCGTAAAGCGTGGGCGGATGCCCATGTACTCGGCGAACACGACGCTGTGCATCAGTATCAACTGATTGGCGGTGCCGGCGGTGAGCACGCCGTCGACATCGGCGTTCGTGAGGCCGCAATCCTCGAGCGCGCGCTTTGCCGCCTGCGCGTGCAGTTGCATCGGGTCCTTGTCGACAACCGTGCCGAGGTCGCTCTCGCCGATGCCGACGATGGCCACTTGCCTGCTCCAGCTTTCAGCCATATTCTTTTCCTATTGCAAGAGGAGCCGGCCGATGATCTCGCGCTGGACCTCCGAGGTGCCGCCCCCTATGGGGCCGATGCGCGAATCGCGCCACAGCCTCTGTATCGGATATTCCATCATGTAGCCGTAGCCGCCGAAGATCTGGAGCGCCTGGTTTATCACACGCGTCGCCATCTCGCACGCGAACAGCTTGCACATGCCGACTTCGACCTGGCAGTTCTCCTGTTCCACATGCATCCGAATCGAGTTGTAAACGAGCTGCCTGGCGGCCTCGATCTCGGTGGCCATGTCGGCGATCTTGTGGCGCGTCGTCTGAAACTTGGCTATCGGGCGGCCGAACTGCTCGCGCTGCATCGAATATTCGATGGCGAGATCGAGCGCGCGCTGGGCCTCGGCCACTGCGCCTATGGCCATGAAAAGGCGCTCCTCCTGGAAGTGGATCATTATCTGGTAAAAGCCCTGCGCCTCTTCACCGAAAAGCGCGCTGCTCGGTACGCGGACATCCTCGAACGCGAGTTCGGCGGTGTTGCACGCGCGCCATCCGAGCTTGTCGAGGTCGCGGCTCACGGTGAAGCCCGGCGTGTCGGTATCCACCAGGAAAAGGCTTATCCCGCTGTGTCCGGCTTCCTTGTCCGTCTTGGCCGCAAGGATAATAAAATCCGCTATGCCGCCGTTGGTTATGAATATCTTGCTGCCGTTGATGACGTAAGCGTCGCCGTCCCTCACGGCATTTGTCCGCATCGAGGCGACGTCGGAGCCCGCGCCCGGCTCGGTCACGCCGAGCGCGCCTATGAGCTCTCCTCTGACGCCGGGGACAAGATATTTCTGCTTCTGCTCTTCGGAGCCGATATCCGCCAGGTATGGAAGAGCGATGTTCGAGTGCAGCCCGATCGATGAGGCCACGCCGCCCGAGTTGCATCCCACCATTTCCTCGGCGAATACCATCGTGGCCACGAAGTCGGCGCCGGCGCCGCCGTATTCCTCGGATACGTTGACACCGAGGAAGCCGAGCTCGCCGAACTGCGGGAAAACTTTCCTGTGCGGGAATTCGCCCTGCTTTTCCCATTCCTCGGCGTGCGGCGCGATTTCCTTCTCGATGAAGCTGCGAAGAGAGCGACGGAACATCTCATGTTCTTCGGTGAAAATCGGGTGTGTTTTGCCCACGGTGCCTCCCGGTTTTTGTCCAAAAATGGTTGAGCGCAAAATTTGAGCGGATGCTTCGGGGTGTCGGCAAGAATCTATAACATTTTGACGCGCCATGTCAAGCCGACCGCGGCCAGTGGCCGCTGACAGCGGATACTTCGTATCCTTGCGTCGGCTATGTGGCAGCCGCATGGGACAGGTTCTCGCTGGAAATGAATCAGTAGGGCCGGTTATTAAACAACGTTTTTTTACAGAGCGATACCAGAGGCGTTCGCTCGCACAGATACGGAATCAGCCGTCAACACCCGTCAGGAGTAGAGATGCGAAGCATCTCATGTCGGGGTGAGGGGGGGCAACTTGCCCCCCTGTCAGCGGCCACTCGCCGCCACCGTCACCTTCATGAGTATCTCGCCCCAACCGCCGTTGTCGAGGCCGACGTCGACGCAGCGAACGTGGTTGAAGGCGATCTTCGTCGGGTCCTGGCCCATGGCGATTTTGTCCAGGACACCCCATGCGAACGGCAGCGTGGGCATCAGCGCGCCCGCGCAGATATGCGATATTCCCTTTTTGCACAAAAGCGCGCCGCTCGCGTTGAAGTAGAACTTGTCGCCCGGCTTATGCATCATGGCGCACCCGTGCGATTTGAGCACCTCGACCGTGACCGAATACTTCGCGAAGTCCGGCATCCGCTCGGCCATGCTCAAATTGCGCGGCTCGGCTTTCCATTTCTCCCACTCTTCATCCGTGTAGCCGAGCGATTGCTTCATCATTTCGAGAACGTTTTCGTTAACCGCCATTTCGAACCTCCTTCGTTTTTGTGTGAGATTTAATTATATGAATGTCCGCGGCCCATTTACAAGCGGCGCACGACGGCGCGCAGCCGTGCGCCTTCGGGCGGACCTCTGTTTGACTCCGGCCGGGACCCGATGATAGAATGCGGCGCTCTTTACGGATGCGAAGCTCTGTTTCTTTGAAGCGTCCCGGCCCGCCGGCAGAGCGGGCTCTTGCAAGAATCCGGACGGGCGAAATGACTACGGACGAGACGCCGAAAACCTCCGCAAAGCATGCCGACGCCGGCTCGATGGCCCACGTCACGCTGGGTATCCTGTTTGCAATGAACGTCCTGAACTATATCGACAGGAGCGTTCTGAACGGGATGCTGCCGCTTATCAAGGAAGAATGGGGCATATCGGACGCGGCGCTGGGTTTTCTGGTGGCTTCCTTTACCATCACCTACATGTTGGCGTCGCCCGTGTTCGGCTGGCTGGGCGACCGATTCGCCCGCAAATGGATCGCGGGCGCCGGTGTGGCCGTGTGGAGCATATCGACGGCGGCGGCCGCTTTGGCGCAGAGCTTCATGCAGCTTTTTGGGCTCAGGACGATTCTCGGCATCGGCGAAGCCAGCTATGCCACTGTCGCACCAACCATCATTACCGACCTCTATCCGCGCGAGAGTCGCTCGAAGATGCTGGCATTTTTTTATGTCGCAATTCCCGTCGGCTATGCGCTCGGCTATATCCTGGGCGGCACGCTCGGGATCAGGTTCGGGTGGCGAATGGCGTTCCTGATCGTCGGTCTGCCCGGACTGCTGATGGCGTTTGCGATACTATTCATCAAGGAGCCGAAGCGCGGCCAGAGCGAGGACGTGGACGAGGCGGAACTTGCGCGGTATTTGAGCACCCCTCTTCCCCTCAAGGCTTACCTGGAGCTGTTCCGCAACAAGTCGTACATGTACGATACGGCGGCGATGATACTGATGACGTTCGCGACGGGCGGGCTCGCGGTGTGGATGCCGACTTACTTTTTTCGCATCCGCGGAATCGAGCTGGAACAGGCCAACAATTACTTCGGCATTTCACTTCTTGGCGCCGGCATAATCGGGACTTTTTTCGGCGGCTGGCTCGCCGACAAGCTTCAGAAGCGATTCAAGAGCGCCTATTTCATGGTGTCGGGCACAGGCATGCTGTTGAGTGTGCCGTGTGCCGTCGTTGCCCTTACTGCTGAATCGCCGGCCATTTATTGGTCGGCCATCTTCTGGGCTCAACTCTTCATTTTCCTCAATACCGGCCCGGCAAACGCGATACTCATCAACGTGGTCATGCCGAAAATGCGCGTGGGCGCGTTCGCGGTCAACATCTTCCTCATCCATGCGCTCGGCGACGTGCTTTCGCCCGGCATCGTGGGATGGATTTCGGACAGGACGGACCTGCGTTTCTCCCTGATAACGACCATGCCGCCGATAATGCTGCTGGGCGGAGCGTGTTATCTTCTCGGAATGCGCCACCTCGAGTCCGATATGCAGCGCGTGACCGAACGGATAAAGTCCCGCAAGAAGGAAAATTGAGCGACATCTCCGCCGGATATGACGGCCTGATTGCGGGCCGTTGACATCGGCCCCATATGTTGTATAATGGAGGCGTCGATCGCGGCGGCTGCGTGCCGCTGTGTTTCCCCCTGTTCAGGAGGGGCGGTGAAAATGCGCCGCCCTGATTTTTTATTGGAAGGACGAAGGAAATGAGTGGAAAAGCGAGAAGAAGAAAGCTGATACTGGTGACGAACGACGACGGCATCAAGTCGCCGGGAATCAGGGCGCTGGCCGAACACCTGAACGCCCTCGGCAAGGTCTACGTCGTCGCGCCCGACAGGGAGCAGAGCGCCGTCGGTCATTCCCTGACGCTGCGATATCCGTTGCGGATGACGGAAATGGGCCCCAGGATGATCGCCGTCGAGGGCACGCCCACCGACTGCATGCTGCTGGCATATTACAAGCTGCTGCCCGCCAGGCCCGACCTCGTCGTCTCGGGCATCAATCATGGATGGAACCTCGGCGACGACATAACTTATTCGGGCACCGTCTCGGCCGCGCTCGAGGCGACGCTGCTCGGCGTGCCGGCGATCGCGATCTCGACCGGTCGCGACGGCAAGAAAGTGTATTACGACGTTGCGGCCAGATTTGCGGTGAAGGTCGGTCGAAAGGTGCTGCGCGACGGACTTCCCAAGGATACTTTGCTAAACATCAACCTGCCGATGCTGCCCGAAAGCAGAATCAAGGGCGTCGCGGTGACCAGGCAGGGCCGCCGGGCATACGACGACGTCATCGTAGAGAAGGTCGACCCGCGCGGCCGAGCGTACTTCTGGATCGGCAACGGCAAGGCCCGCTGGTCGGCATCCGAGGGAACGGACATCGAGGCAATCCGCAGCGGCAAGATTTCCGTCACGCCGATCCACCTCGATCTCACCAACCATGCCGCCCTTGAAGAGATCAAGGACTGGGAAATGAAGAAATGAGAGAGGCGCTCGCGGAGCTTCTAGCCCAGTTCCTGACGTCCAGGGGCGTGATTTTCGTTCTCTCGATGCTTCCGGTCAGCGAACTCAGGGGCGCGATGATCTATGCGGCCTCGGTCGAAATCCCTCTTCGAGAGGCGCTGCCGCTGTCAATTATCGGCAACATGATCCCGGTCCTCCCCATCCTTCTGATGCTGGGGCCTGTCTCCGAGTGGGGCAGCAGATTCCCGCTCGGCGAGAGGTTCTTCAACTGGTTGTTCGCTCGCGCTCGCAGCAAGAGCGAGAAGGTGAAACGCTACGAGGCGCTTGGGCTCACCCTGTTCGTGTGCATTCCGCTTCCCGTCACCGGCGCGTGGACGGGCGCCGCCATAGCTTTTGTGCTCGGCATAAAGACGCGCAACGCGTTCCTTGCCATAATGGCCGGGGTTGTGTTGGCGGGACTGATCATGTCGGTTGTCGCCTACGGAAGCGCCGCGCTCTTGCGAATGGTCTTTTAGGAGCCTTGCCGAGCGTCGGTTTGACATCCTTCGGGGCTGCTTATATAATGCGGCGCCGATGGGCGCGAGACGGCATCGGGGCAAAGCCCCGGAAGGCGCGCGCGACAACTTCCTTCGAGCCCTCGGCAATACGGGAAAAACTTTTATGGCGGGAAGCTCCACCGACGCGCCCGTAAGCCAGAAGCTTCCCAGACGCCTGATTGCAAGCTACGCGCTTCCGCGTTTCGGCTCCGCGATAATGTTTCTCGTCGTTTCGGTTTACCTGCCGAAGTTCTACGCCGACACCCTCTTGCTCGCTCCCGCCTTTATCGCATGGACTTTTCTTATCGGCCGCTTCTGGGACGGGATCACCGACCCGGTAATGGGGTATATTTCCGACGGGACAAGGTCACGAATGGGGCGGCGACGCCCCTATTTTCTTGTGAGCGCGATTCCCTTGGCCGTCGCCTATTACTATATGTGGTCACCGCCCGAGGCCCTGAAGGACTGGGGCCTGTTCGCCTATCTCACGGGCACGTATCTGCTCACGTACACGTTCTGGACGATATTCTCGATCCCGCACAATTCCCTCGGTGCCGAGCTGACGATGGACTACCACGAGCGGTCCCTGCTTACGGGCGTCAGGGAGGCGGTCGGCGTTCTGGGCACGATTGTCGGTACGCTCGCTCCACCGATTTTCGCCGTCATTTATGGGAGCAGGCAGAAAGGTTTTTCGAACCTTGCCCTGGTAGTCGGCATCGTCACGGCCGTCTTTATCTTTGTGGCTATCTTAAATATCAAAGAGAATCCTGAATTTCAGAAGAGGCGCCCCATCTCGCTCAAGAAAGGAATGATAGCGCTCTTCAGGAACCGCCCGTTTCGCATTCTGGTCATTGTCTACGCCATCGCGCTGATGTCCAACTCGCTTGTGCCGATCCTGACCATGTTCGTCGCGCAATCCATAATCAATGTGCCGGAGAGGATCGCGCAGTATGTGATCCTCAGTTACCTGGTGATGGCGATGGCCTCGATTGTATTCTGGACGTGGCTCTCTCGTCGCATCGGCAAAAAGGAGGCATGGTCCTATGCTCTCCTCTTTTCATCCCTGATCTTTGTGCTTTCGATGTACTACCACGAGGGCACGTGGATTGTATGGATTCTACTCGCTGGCTTTGCGGGCTTCGGCTATGGCTGCATGCTGGCGCTCGCCTATTCGATGCTGGCAGACGTGATCGACCTGGACGAGCTCGAGACCGGCAGTCGGAGGGAGGGCGCCTATTTCGGGATTTGGGCCTTCATCGACAAGGCTGCGGTCGGCATGACGGTGTTTATCGGCCTTCAGACGCTGGATCTCATGGGATACGTCCCCAATCAGGAACAGATTCCTCAGGTGTGGTGGTCCATGAAAATTCTCTACAGCATCGTGCCCGCCATAGGTTTCGCCATAGGCTACTTCCTTCTGCGCCGATATCCCATCACACAGAAAGAGCACGAGCGCATCCGCGCCGAGATAGAAGCGAAAAAGGGAGTTTTCCCGCCGACATCCGAGTAACGCGCCTTGCGACAGGCGTCTCGCCCCGCCCGTTTCCGTCGGCATGTTTGCCGGGTGCTTCAAGGCCGTTCACCGGGCGCTTTGTGCGTGATTCTCCGCTGTCGACAGCCTCATATGCGGCCTGTTTTCGCCTCTTTTCAGGAAAATTCCCTCTTTTTCCCGCAACGTCGAGATCGGCGCAGCGCTCTCTAACATATTGACCGCAAACAATTTACATCTTCTCCTGATCGTCTGGCATCAAGTTTGCCTAGCCCGCATGCTGTTGTGGTAATATATATTCGTGGACAGCATGGGAAAATGTGACGGACGGATATCTGCGGGCGGGCCTTTTCGCCGGGGCCGCGGGCGTTCCGGATGCGCATCGGCGGGAGCAGCGGTTATCATTTTATCCATCATCCTTCTCGCCGGCCCTTCCGCCGCCCAGCCGCGGGCAACGATCAGGCCCCACCCCCAAACGCTCCCACTCAACCGCCACCTGCGCATCACGCTTGATCTGGTGTGGTCCGGTGAGGCCGACGTTTATGATGTCCCGCTGCCGGACCTCTCCGGGCTTGAAGAATTCGAAATCCTCGAACAAAGCCTCTCGGCGTCTCGCGGAGGCGAGGAAAACCGGCTGAGATATGAGTTTACGATGAAGCCAAAGAAAGAGGGCGAGTACGACTTCGGCAAAGCGATCGTGAAATATTACGAAAAAGGGGTGGATGTCCCCACCGCCATCGTCCTCCCGCGAACAATCGTGAAAGTGGCGCCGAGGGAGACCATTCCGCTAAGCGCCAAAATAGCGCTTGGAGTCAGCGTGGTAGTCGGCGCCGGAGCGCTTGCGGGTTTCCTGGCCTTGCGCGCCGCCTTGCGCGCCGGAAGAGACGTGCGAAATAAGGAAATCGACGCATCCGCGGCCGCCGGCCGAAGGCGCGAATCCCTGCTGGCCGAGCTTGCCGGCGCGGCGCCGCTTCGCATAGAGGGCGAAATGGGGGCATACCTGGAAAAGCTCTGTGCCCTCGCCGAATCGCACGATTTGTGGCCGCACGCCGCCAGAATCGACGATTTGCGCGAGCTGGCGGAGAATGTGAAATTCGGCGGGCTCACGCCCTCGCCCGATCAACTGAGCTGGGCGGAAAAGCTCGTAAGAAAAGCGGTAGACAAGGCATTCCCGGAAAAACAGGATTCGGAAGAGGACTAGACTAAGGAGTATCCCGGATGAGCGAAGACATTCAGGCGATAACACAGCGGGTCAAAGAGCAGGGCAAGTTCGTTCAGACGTTGATGACGGAGATGGCAAAGGTCATAGTCGGCCAAAAATACATGGTCGAGCGCCTGCTCGTGGGCCTGCTCTCCAACGGCCACATCCTGCTCGAGGGCGTGCCCGGACTCGCCAAAACAACTGCGGTGCGGGTTCTCAGCGAATGCATCAAGACAAAGTTCCAGCGAATCCAGTTCACGCCCGACCTGCTGCCCGCCGATCTGCTTGGCACGCAGGTATATAGCCCGAAGGACGGACAGTTCAGCGTGAAGAAGGGCCCGCTGTTCGCAAACCTGATACTCGCCGACGAGATCAACCGCGCGCCCGCCAAGGTGCAGAGCGCGCTCCTCGAGGCGATGCAGGAACGCCAGGTGACGATCGGCACGGAGAGCTTCAGGCTGGACGAGCCGTTCCTCGTGCTCGCAACGCAGAATCCGATCGAGCAAGAGGGCACGTACCCGCTGCCCGAGGCGCAGGTGGACAGGTTCATGCTCAAGCTGAAGATCACCTATCCGACAAAGAAGGAGGAAAAGGAGATAATGAACCGCGTCGTCGTCGGCTCCGAATTTCACCTGAGCCCCGTCATCGAGCCCGGCGAGATCGTGGATGCGCGCGAGGCCGTCAACATGGTGTACATCGACGACAAGATAAAGGATTACATCGTCAACATCGTTTTCGCCACGCGCGAGCCGTCCAGCTTCGGCATGCCCGACCTCGAGGGCCTCATCGAGTACGGCGCGTCGCCGAGGGCCTCGATATATCTCAGCCAGACGTCGAGGGCCTACGCTTTCATGCAGGGGCGCGGCTATGTCACGCCGCAGGACATCAAGTCGATCGGGATGGACGTCTTGCGCCACAGGGTCATCGTCTCATACGAGGCCGAGGCCGAGGAGCTGACCTCGGAGGACATCATCCAGAGGATTTTCGACCACGTCGAGGTCCCGTAGGAAACGCTGATATGGCGATTCTTCCAAAAGAAATCCTGAAAAAAATCCGACGGATTCAGATTTATACCGGCCGAACGGTGAACGACATCCTGGCCGGGCAGTACAGGAGCGT
>CBDUSG010000029.1:0-12961 GCA_965369575.1 uncultured bacterium
GGAGCGCGCGACGGCACGAGCCCATTCGAGCGTGCCGCGAACGGCCTCTCTGGAGAAGCTGTTGGTCGAACCGTAGCCGATGCCCCCATCTTCGACCATGCGGATGGTAAGCTTGCAGTCGGATTCGCTCACGTTCTGATGTATCCGGTTCCCCGCAAAGCGCGTGAGTGATTCCTTTCCCGCCTCGATGGAGGCTTCGGTTTGGGGAGCGGATGACATTTCGATGACTTTGGAGAGGAAATCGAGAGTGGACTCGCGGTCGCGGAAGTCGAACCTGAACTCATTTGCCATATGCGACCCCCACCGAAATGTTTCGGAAGCGGGAGGGCGAGGCGCCATGGCCGGTGTGCATTATTTGCGACGGCTGCCCTTTTCCGCAGTTGGGTGTGCCCCATATCGCCCATTCGTTCGAGCCGGCGATGGCGTCGCACGCGCCCCAGAACCGGGGCGTGACGCCCGAATAGGTCGGATTCCTGATCATCTCTCCGAGCTTTCCATTCTTTACGAGCCAGCCGATTTCGGTGCCGAACTGGAAGTTGAGCCTCTTATCGTCGATGCTCCAGCTCCTGTTGGTGCACATGTAAATCCCCTCGTCGGTTCCGGCGATCATTTCCTCGAGCGACGAGTCGCCCGGCAGCAGGCTGACGTTCGTCATGCGCACGAGCGGTATCCGGTTCCAGCTTGAGGCGCGCATGGCTCCGGTCGAACGCCGGCCGATCCGGCTTGCGGTCTCGCGCGACGAGAGGTATTCCGAGAAAACTCCGTCGCGGACGAGGTGTACGCATTGGGCGGGCACGCCCTCATCGTCGTAGGCAAATGTCCCGAGCCCGCCGGGATGGCTTTCATGAGTGGCGTCGGCGACGAGGTTGACCAAATCGGAGCCGTAGCGAAAGCCGCCGAGCATGTCGGGCATGAGAAAGCTGGTGCCGGCGAAATTGATCTCCGAGCCGAGCGCCCTGTCGAGCTCGGTCGGGTGGCCGCACGACTCGTGAATCTGCAGCGCAAGCTGCGAGCCATCGAGAATCAAGGTCATCTCGCCCGAGGGACACTGTTGGGCCGAATGCAGGGCGACAGCCTCTGAGGCCGCGTGCTCGGCGTGCTCGCTCAGCTTCATCGCCTCGACGATCTCATAGCCGCCGCTCTGGTACTGGCCGCGAAACGAGTTGGGATACGAGCGCACCTGTATCTCACCGTTCTTGACCGCCGTCGCGCTTATGCCCGCGCCGCTGTGGATGATCGTCTGTTTTATGAGGCTGCCCTCGGAGCTGGCGAATAGCTGTCTGTCTTTCCAGAAGCTCATCGAGCCCTCTGCGGTCGTGACCCCCGACACCTTGCGCATATCGGACACGGCGTCGTCGAGAAGCGTGAGCTTTTCCTCCAGCGAAACCTCGAACGGGTCCCTGAGGACGGGCGTGGTCCACTCGTCGCGCGCGGCTTCCACCGGGGCCAGCTCCGCTTTCTCTTTTCCGGCGGTTCGGCTTGCGCGTGCTATTTCCAGCGCCTCCCTCGTTACTCGCTCTGCCTCAGTCGGCGAGATCGTGTTGCTGCTCGAAAAACCCCACGCGCCCTCAAGCATCACGCGCACGCCGAATCCGTCAGAGCCGCCGCGATGCGCCGACTCGACTCTTTCGTTCTTAACGACGATGGATTCGTTCAGTTTCTCGACCACCCTGACGTCGGCATATTCGGCTCCCGCGAGCTGCGCGACGTTGAGCGCTGTCTCGGCGATTGATTCGGGCATCGCTTCCTCCGGCCAGTGGCCGGTGACATGAGATACTTCGCATCTCTCATTTCCGCCGCCGGCCAGTGGCCGCCGACACGAGATGCTTCGCATCTCTCATTTCCGTCGGTCCGTTGTTTCGTTCTGTCGGAAGGGGAGTCTCGCCCCTTCACATTTTCAGCAAGACTTTGAGCGTCTCGGGCTGCGAAGCGAATTCGAAGGCCTCGAGCGCCTGTTCCATCGGGAATACCTTGCTTATCATCTCATCCAGGCGCAAGCCGCCATCGGAGATTGCTTTGAGGGCGACGTCGAACGGCCCGCAGCGCGAGCCCACGACGGTTATCTCGTTTATCACCAGCGGCGCGAGGTTCAGCGAGAACCTGTCGGCGACGGTGGTTTTTATCACAATCGTTCCACGGGGTCTGACGAGCGAAAGCGCCATGTCGAATCCGTCGGTCGAGCCGGTGCAGTCGACAACCAGGTCTGCCGATTCTTCGCGCGGCTCGCCGGCCGAAGCGATTCGTATCGACCAGTTTTTCGCGAGTGAGAGTTTTTGTGCGGAACGTCCGATAAGGAGCACATCCGCGCCGACGTTTTTCAGAACCTGTGCGACAAGCAAGCCCAGCTTGCCGTCGCCGAGGACGGCCGCCTTTTGGCCGGGCTCGATACGCACCTGGGCGGGGATCTCGAAGGCCGCTGCGAGCGGCTCGCAGAAGACGGCCGCCTCGTCGGGCACATCATCGGGCACGACGTGAAGATTTTCGTCGGGCAAGGTGCAGAGGTCCGCCATCGCGCCGGGATGGTCGAGGATGCCGAGGACGGTTCGCGTGGGGCAGTGCGTGCGCATGCCGGCGGCGCACAAATCGCACGAGCCGCAGCTAATGTTGATCTCGCCGACGACGCGCCTGCCGTTGAGGCGCGGGTCGTCCGAGTCCTCGACGATCCCGACGAACTCGTGCCCGAGCACACCGCTGTAACCCATGTAGCCGCGCGCTATTTCCAGGTCCGTGTTGCAGATGCCCGCAATCCCGACTCGAATGAGCGATTCACCCGGCCGCCGATGCGGCTCGGGAAAGTCGCCGGTGAGCCTGAGGCTTCCATCGAAAAGCAGCGCTCTCATCTCGTCAATGCCGCGTTGGCGAAGCTCAGCGGAACAGGGCGCTGACGGATTCGCCGTTGTGGATTCTCCTGATGGCCTCCGAAAAGAGGTTGGCGACCGAAAGCACGGTTATCCTGTCCAGCTTCTTTTCGGGCGGCACCGGAAGCGAGTTGGTGACGACGAGTTCCTTCAGTTTTGAATTCGCGATTCTTTCGATCGCGTTACCCACGAGGACCGGATGCACGATGCCTGCGGAGACCTCGGTAGCGCCGAAGTTGAGAAGCTCCTCGGCGGCCTCGACAAGTGTGCCGCCGGTGCTTATCTCGTCGTCGAAGATTATGGCTTTCTTGCCCTCGACCTCGCCGACGATGTTGAGGACCGCCGCCTTGTCGTCATCGGCGAAGCGCCGCTTGTCTATTATGGCGAGCGGCAGCTGCAGGCGCGAGGCGTAGCCCGCGGTCGTTTTCACGCCGCCTGCGTCGGCCGAGACCACAACATAGTCGTCGTCAAGCTTGGAGCCGAAGTAATCGCACAGGATCGGCAGCGCCAGCAGCTGGTCGGCGGGAATCCTGCAAAAGCCTTGTATCTGGGGCGAATGCAGGTCCATTGTGAGAATCCTGTCCGCACCCGCGGTCTCGAGCAGGTCGGCGCACAGGCGCGCAGTTATGGAGATTCGCGGCTCGTCCTTTTTGTCCGAGCGCACGTACGGGAAGTACGGCAGGACCGCGGTGATCCGGTTGGCCGAGGCGTGTTTTATCGCGTCGATAATTATGAGGAGTTCCATGAAGCCTTCGTTGACCGGCGTCGCCGAGGGCTGTATGACAAACACGTCGGCGTTTCTGACGTTCTCCTCGATCTTGACCTTGATGTTGTCGTTGGCGAACTTATGGATTTTCATCTGGCCGAGGCCGACTTCCAAAAGGCCGCAGATTTCATCCGCCAGATCCCTGTGGGCGCTGCCTGAGAATACTTTGAGTTCATCCGCCATCCTGACACCACCTCATTAGGGGCGAGTCGCCCCACTCGCGGGATGCTTCGCATCCCCTACCTGACCATCGTCGATACGGTTGACACGACACTAGCCTTTTCTTTTAACTTTTCTTTCTCTTTACAGGTTTGGATTATTGCGCCTCCCGCTTGTTCCGGCGCGCTTCATTCCCGCCTCTTTCCGCGGGCGGATGTTTTCTCGCATAATTATTCATCCAGGGTCGAGACGATTCCGAGCGCAAACTCGGCCCCTTTCTCCGCGAGCGCGAAGTCGACATTCTCCAGCGTGTCGGACGTCCAGTGCCAATGAGGGATGCCGTCGGACCCATCGAGCCCCATGAGGCTTAAGACCTTATACCCGCGGCTCGAGGCCACGAGCGCGTCGAGCGTGGCCAGCCGGTAAACGTGGGGCCTGACATCTTTGAATCGTTCCTCCGGGGCCAGCCGCTCGGCGATGCAAACCATCTCCGGCGACGAGGGATACACCTTGAGCATTCCTTCGCCGGTTATGTATCTCAGCGAACCGCTCCCGAGGTTGTCGAAGTTCATAAAATACGTCGTGTCGTGATTTATCTCGTACTGGTGCGAGCGCATGAACGAGGTCATGCCGACCAGGTTGACCTCCTCGCATCCTGTCGCAAGGAACCAGACCTCGAAGTTTTTGGGAGGTTTCCTGGCGAGCTTTTCCGCGACCTCGAGCATCGTCGCAACGCCTGAGGCGTTGTCGGCCGCCCCCTGGACGTATCGGCCGAAAAGCTCGCGGTGCAACAAGAGAACGATCGGCAGCAGCATGTAGGCCGTCGAGACGACAAGGAGGACGTGTAGCAGAGATCCCCCGCCGCCGAAGCAGCGGATAATGAGCGCCTGCGTCAGGATGATTTTCATGACGACGGACATGACAAACGACGAACGAAACGAGCCCACGAGCGCCGGATGAAAGTTCAGGCCGCTCCGCGAGGAATCGTAATGCGCCACGAAGATGAGCTTTTTCCTCGCGCTTCCGTTTTTCAGTATGCCCAGCACGTTCTGGGACGGGCGCTTTGGCAGAATGCTCGCCGCCGCCTTCCATTTCGAGGTGCATTCGCCGTAGAAGAAGGCGAGCATCAGCGCGCACAGCATCACGCCCCAGAAGGGGTGCTTCCATCCGATCAATCCGGCGGCGAGGAAGCCGCCGTATATGATGATGTATACCCATGAGAACGAGGTGTGCGAGACAAAGTGTTCGAGTCTTGCCTCGAGCCCGAGCGCGGCCATCTCGTCCCTGATATGTTCGGCGGCCTGTCTCTCGTTCTCGGTGGTCGAGCCCCTGTGGCTCCACTGGCAGAGCGCTTCGATACGGTCGCGGATCGGCATTGCGGTCAGCCTCCGATTTTCACGTTTATCGATGAGGGTATGATCTCGAACCTGGCCGGCAGCAATCCGCCGTGCTCTCCTTCGACGTCGATCAGCACATCGTCGTCGGAGTCGGCAACAAGGGTTTTCCCGCGCAGGCACTCGACCTTCGGGTGTCGGAGATGCGTGCCTTTATACAGCCGGGGAATGTTTGCCAGCGATTCCAGAAAGCTCATGTCATCGAGCACGACGATGTCGAACAGGCCGTCGTCGATCTCGGCGTTCGGGGCGACCCACATGCCGCCGCCGAAATATTGACCGTTTGCGATGATCACGGAGTTGATCGGTTTCTCGACTTCACTGTTATCGTCGATTCTTATCCTGACGGTTTTGCCCTTGTAGGCCCAGAGCGTGGCGAGCGTGCCGTACAGAAAAGACAGGAACCCGCCGAACGCCTTAGTCGTATTGTTGACGCGTTCCACCGCCTCGCCGCCGACGCCGAAATCGGCGATATTGACGAAATATCGCTCGACCGGCTTGCCGTCGGCGTTCCTGCTGGTGATGCGGCCGGCGTCGCATCTTTTGACCGATTTCCCTTTGAGCACGCGCGCGGCGCCTTCGAGTTCCTTGGGAATGTTCATCGTCTTGATGAAGTCGCTGCCGGTACCGCGGCTGAGGACGCCCAGCACGGCATCCGGCTTGATCGGCCTGCCCGAGTCGAAGAATCCATTGACGACCTCGTTGACCGTTCCGTCACCGCCGACCGCCACGATCATCTCGTACCCGTCGTCCAACGCCTGACGCGCAAGCTCGGTCGCGTGGTTCGCTCCGGTGGTGAATGCGCTCTCGAAATCACCGATTTCGCTGCGAATCACCCGCTCGATTTGATCCCAGAGCCTCTCGGTCGACCCGTTGGCCGACGCCGGATTCACGATGAATTTCGCGCGGAAATTATCCGAGCCCATTTTTGCAAGGGTCTTTCAGGAGCGGCAGGTTATTTCTTGTACAGCCCCAGACGCAGCTTCCACACCGTGAAGATGGCCTCGATGATATCGAACTTGGACATTTTCGTCTGTCCGGAACGCCTCTCGAAGAAGATTATCGGCACTTCACACACTTTGAAGCCGAGTTCGTGAGCGCGGTATTTCATCTCGACGAGAAAGGAGTATCCCCGCGCGCGAACGGCATCGAGGTTTATCCGCTCGAGCACTTCCCGCCTGTAGCAGCAGAACCCGCTCGTGCAGTCGCGTATCGGGAGGCCGGTGACAAAGCGCGCATATGTGTTTGCGATAAAACTTATTATAAGCCTGCGAATGGGCCAGTTGACGACGCTTATCCCATCGAGGTATCTCGAGCCCACGACGAGGTCGTTTTGCCGCGTGGCCTCGATGAAATCCGGCAAATACCGCGGGCTGTGAGAGAAGTCGGCGTCCATTCCGAAAATGCAATCGACGTCCGGGATCGAAAGAGCGCGTTTGAACCCGTGGACGTAGGCGGTGCCGAGCCCGAGCTTGCCCGGGCGGGTCTCGAGGAGCACGTTCGGGTTTTTCTCGGCCATTTTTTTTATGATTTCGCTCGTGCCGTCGGGCGAGTTGTCGTCAACAACGAGCACCCGTACGCCCTCGACGGTCTCGATTATCTCGTTTATGAGCCTTTCGATGTTGTCGGCTTCATTATAAGTGGGTATAACAACCAGGGGCCTACTGGACCGCATGTGCGACGCTCTTCTCTCCTTCGGACTGTGCGACGTATCCAATTCGTCGTGGACAAAGGCTTCGAAAAAGCCGTGAATGGGAACCTATAAAGCCGTGAGACAACCTGAATTATATCGCAGCTACGGAAGGCGTGTCAAGGAGGGCGGGAAACGGAAATCCGACAGCAGCCTTGGGGGCGTGTCGTCCGGCGAAGGTTGCGGCGCGAGGGCCCTCTGTATGATTCAAGGCCTTATCATTTCCAGAAAAGCCTGCACGCGTGTGCTGATTTGTCCTGAGCCCGTCGTGGCGTATTCGCGCTCGAGGTCGAGCAGCGGCGGCCCGTCGTCGCGGAGCGCGTCTGACAGCATCTTGCGCTGGCCGCCCCAGTGGTCGCAGAATTTGAGGCGGGCGCACACAATGCCGTCAATATTCCAGCCCTCGGCGATTTCTTTCAAGCCGGCGAGACTGTGGTCGAAGCCGTTCATTATCGACGGGCACGCCGCCCGGCCGACATAGCGCTCGGCCAGGGCCCGGAGCGGGTCCTTTGCGTCTTCGTCGATCAATCCTTTGTAGTGCCGCATTCCGAAACACAGCCCGTCGGCGACGACGCAGGCGCCCTTATCTTCGATGAAGTCAATGAATTCGGGCGAATCGCATGCGCCCCCGACGACCATCAGGCGCGGCCGACCGGCCTCGCCCGAGCGGCGCTCCTCGAGGTCGGGCAGCAGCGCCTCGAGCCTGTCGTTGAACGCTTCTCGCGGAGTAGACATCGCCGTCAGCACTATCTGCAGGTGTTCGGCACCGGTGATCGCGGGCGGGTTGTTTTTGCGCAGGTCGTCGAGTCGCGCCATGAGCCGGCGCGTGCGGTTGTAAACGGCTATCGAGCACCGAAGGTCGTCGTCGGACACTTTCACACCGAACGCTTTCTCGATTTCATCGATCAGTTTTTGCATTTCGGAGACGAACCACTCCTTTGCGGGCTCGCCGAGCGTGTGGTACATCGAGAAATAATGGACCAGCGGCAGGTCCGCCTTGTCCTTGATTTCGCCCGCCAGCCTGAGCATATGGTCGCAGGTATTGGTTGTTATGATTCCGTCGAGGAATCCGATCTCGTCGATCAGGACGAGTTCGAGGACCGATTTCGTGTACGAGCAGTTTATGGGGTGCATGCAAGAGTCGGCCGTCGAAGTGTCCTCGAGACCGGGCGCACGCAGCCTGAGCGGGAGCATTCCGGCCGCGTGAACGACCTCCTCGGGTATGTTCGAGCAGACCGTTCCGATCACTCGCCCGCCGTCGCTTTTCCACTGCTCCATTTCGGCGTTATTCAGTCGCGCCGCCGTCTGTTTGAAGTATTCCAGGCCTTCCATCGGGCTCTCCTATACCATCACCGTTTCGAAAAATTCCCCGATCTGCGTGCGCATCAGCTCGGGCGAGAGCACGCGGTCGTCGTTGTAGTCGAATTCCAGAAAAAGGACCGGTATGTCGCGCTCGCGGCAGACCTTTTTTAGCATGCCGCGAGCCCCGCAGATGCTGTTGCAGCCGACGTGCTGGGTCACGATCATGCAGTCGCAGTCATAATGGTCGTAGGCCTGAAGCGAGAAGCTGAGGAGCTTTTCCGTGTCGAAACGCATCAGGGACATGGTCATATCCAAACCCTGCCATGCGACACCCTCGAGCATGGTGTCGAGGCTCGATGTGTCGATCGGCTCGAGAACGGCCGAGCCCGAAAGCGTCTGCGAGACTACCATCGCTCCAAAGGTCTCTTCCATCCAGCCGAATATTTCCCTGTCGTATGACGGGGGCACATGGAGCCACTGCACGCGATGCTTTTCCTCGAACGGCCCTTGCGTGCGGCCCTCCTTTACTCTCTGTGTGACGTCGTCTCTCAGCATTTCCATGACCTTTGTGGTACGCGGATTACCGGCCTCCTGAATGAAATTCGTGTAGGGCATCATCCTCAACAGGCCGCCATAGGGCGCGGGCTTCAGCCTGAAAGTGTCAAGTATCTCGAGCATGCACTCGTAAGCCTTATTCGACTCGATGACGGCCTCGCGCAACCGGTCTATGTCGAATTTCTTTCCAGTGGCCTTCTCGAGGAACGGTATCAGATAGTCCTTCAACTGACGCGCATAATAGCGGACCGCCTCTATATCGTGGCGGAACGGTGCGTCCAGAAACAGCATCGGGCATTCGAGTATCTTGTGCAATATCGGATATGCTATGCGCGTGCCGTCGCAGGGCGAGGACGAGGTGACGAAGAAAGAGTTCGTCGGCAACTCGCCGCACAGGGCCGACCCGATGATGAAGCGGTCGGTCGAACACGTGTCCGACGGCACGCCCGCCTCCTCAGCCGCTTCGATAAACTCGTAGACCGTGTTCTGATCGATCCCGGTGAAGAAGCTGGGATAAAACTCGAGGCAAAGCGGCGCGCAATCGAATGCATAGAAAAGTTGGGGCACGAGCCCGAACTCGAACATCGCCACTTTGCGGCTTTCGTCTGCCATCGCATCGGCGATGTCCTCGTAATGCGCTGTCAAGTTATCGACCATCGCCGAGGAAAGATGGGCGAACTCTTCATAGGGAGGAAGCGGGGTCTCCTTAAAGAATCGGCTCATCGGCTTGAGGAGATCGTTAACGACCGCCATCGTCTTTTCAAAAGGCGCTCCCATTACCAAAATACTCCTTCGAGCCCGGCCCATTTGGAGGCCCGGCCCCTGCATTCCATCCGCTGAATGATTTTCTTCCGCCGACCGGAAGGTTCTATATTAGATCAGATCGGTCCCTGCCGCTGAGCCTCTACAGCCTACTCGTTAAGAAGGAATCTCGATATGATGAACCGCTGGATTTCGGACGTGCCTTCGACAATTCGCAGCACACGGACCTCGCGGAAGATCCGCTCGATGGGCAACTCGCGCATATAACCCATTCCGCCGTGAACCTGCAGCGCGCGGTCGGCCACGCGGTTGACCATCTCGGTGGCGAACAGTTTCACCATCGAGGTCTCCTTGATGATGTTCTCGCCCCGATCCGCCTTCCATGCGGCGTTGTACAGCATCATTCGCGCGGCATAAATCTCCGTCGCCGTGTCGGCCAGCATCCATTGTATGGCCTGCTTGCTTGCGATAGGCTTGCCGAATTGCACTCGCTGCTTGGCATAGTCGGTCGACATTTTCAGGAGCAAGTCGGCGACGCCGACGCACATCGCTCCGATCAAGAGGCGGCCGTGGCCGATCCACTGCATTGCAAGCAGAAAACCCTGCCCGATCTCGCCGAGGATATTCGCCGCCGGCACGACGCAGTCCTCGAACGCAAGCTCCGCCTGCAGCTCGTCGCCGGCCATCGTCTTCTGGATGCGCGCGACCGAATAGCCGGGCGCGTCTTTGTCCACGAGGAAACATGTGACGCCGCCGCGCGCGCCGAGTTCTTTGTCCGTTACCGCATAGACCATTGCGAAGTCCGCATACGGTCCGTTGGTGATGAAATGCTTGACGCCGTTGAGGATGTAGTTGTCGCCGTCCTTGACGGCGGTCGTTTGGACGGCGGCCGCATCCGAGCCCGCGCCGGGCTCCGTGAGAGCGAAGCAGTTCGTCTTTTCGCCGCGCATGACGGGCATAAGGAAGCGCTCCCGCTGCTCCTCGTTGCAGCCAAGCAGGATGGGCGTCGGCCCGCCGTGGGCTCCGAGCGCAAAACGTGTCATGCGCGAGCCCCGCCTGGCGGTATCCTCCATCAAAACGGCGGTCGACAAGAGATCGAGCCCGCCGCCGCCGACCTCTTCGGGCATGTACATTCCATAAAAACCGGCTGCCACGCCGCGGCGCCGGGCTTCATCGATCAACTCCGGCGGTGTGACGTCCTCTCCCCTGATCTGCTCATCGAGCGGCCTCATCTCGCGGTCAACGAACTTGCCCACCGCGTCGCAAAGCTGACGGACCTCTTCGGAAATCTCAAAGTCCATTGTAAGCCCCCTTGTCCTTTGAAGTCGTTGACGAAAGACCTAGATTTTAATTCCCAGAATACGCTGGGCGTTCTTGAGGAATATTTTTTCGAGGATATCTTCCCTGTAGCCCTCGGCTTCATACGCGTCGAAAAGCTTCTGGTGGGGAATCATCGGGTAGTCGGTGCCGAACATCGCCCTGTCCTGGAGCCGGCCGTGCAATTCCCTTTTGAGGGCGGGCGAGAAATACTTCGGCGACCAGCCCGAAAGCTCCATCACCACGTTCGACTTGTGTATCATTACCGCGATCATCTCGTCCTGCCACGGCCACGAGGGATGGCACGCTATGATCTTGAGGTCCGGGAAGTCGGCCGCGACGTCGTCGATGTACGGAATCGGTTTCGCGTACTTGAGATGAATCCCCATTCCGCCGGGCATCCCTGCGCCGAGGCCGGTCGTGCCCGTATGGAACATGACGGGCGCCTTAAGCTCGGAGCACTTTTCCCACAAGGGATAGAAACGGCGGTCGTTGGGATAAAACGCCTGCGCCGCCTGCTGGAACTTGACGCCCATCAGCCCAAGTTCTTTGATCGAGCGATCTGCCTCCTTTATCGCCATTTCGCCCTTCCACGGGTCGACGCTGGCGAAACCTCCGATGAACGCTTCGGGATAATCGCTCGTGAGCTTTGCGATGTAATCGTTGCTCGTGGCGGGCTCGCCGGTGTTGGTCTCGGCGTCCCACGCAACAATTATCCCCTTAACGTTCGCGTCGATGAAGTCCTGTGCCATGTCCTCTTCGGACTTCGACATCGACAGCACCTCTTCGTCGGACATCTCACGCTTTTGATAATACTGCATCAGCGCCTTCTGATACTTCAGCATGCTCTTTGCGGTCGAGCGCGTCGACGGGTGAGCGTGCACATCGATTGCTTTTATCATGGTAACCCCCTGCAGGTATCACGGGCTCGGACTCTGTGCCGCGACAGGATGCAAGCCTTGGCGGGCGCGTCCGATTCAAAGCCCCCTGTACCGTGCCTTCAGTGTCGCTATCTCCTCTTTTCGGTTGCGATACATGTCCTCGGTCGCCAGGACCCATTCGTTCATGTGATTTACCCGATTCTCGGGCGTCCACCTGTGTTTGGTCATGGCGTCGGGGTCCCAGCGGATGCGCAGCCGGCCGTCGGCGGTCTCGATGTCGCCTTCGATTCGGCATATCGGACACTCGATCTTCGGCCCCGCGATTTTCAAAAGGTCGGTCCGGCACAGTGGGCAGGCATCGGGCTTCTGCGGAAGTTTCTCGTCAGCCGGCAGTTTGTCCGAAAGCGCCTTCGCGAGGTTGCTCCCGAGGCGGTTGGCGCTCTGCACCGCCTTGTCATCGAGCAGCACCTGTCCCGGGCCCGGCCCATAGGCGATCATGCTGTCCACGAGGTCGGCGTTGAAGACAAACATGAAGTAGTTCATGCACGCCATCATCAACTGGTCCCATTCGGGGTGACCCGCCACGCCGATTGTCGAGCCCATTTTGCCGCCCCACTCGGCCATCCGTCTGCCCAGCATCAGCGTCCTGTCCATCACCAGCTTGACCTGACCCTGCGGACCCAGCAGATACGTGGGCGCGCCGAGGATGATACCGTCGGCCTCCTGCATGCGGTCGAGCAGGAAGACCATGTCGTCTTCGATCCTGCACTCCTCCATGCGGAACGCGCACATCATGCAGCCTTTGCACGGGCGTATGTCCAGGTCGGTCAGGCGGAGACTGTCGACCTCCGCTCCTTCCTCGGTCGCGCCGAGCAGGGCCTCCTTGACGAGGCAGTCGGTGTTGCCCAGCTTCCTATGCGATCCGATGATGCCCAATATTTTCATTGTCGCAATCACCTTCATTCCGTTTGGTGAAAGAGCGCCTCGCTCACGCGAGCGCTTTTTCTCCGAGCGCCCTCACGGCCTCGGCGGCTTCATCGAGAGGAAAGCCCGAGGGGAAAACTTCGGCCACACCCAGTTCCTTCAATTTCGGGACGTCCTCGTCCAGGATCAAGCCGCCGACGACGATCGCCTTGTCGCCCGCGCCGTTTTCGCGAAGCTTGTTTATGATTTTCTCCGAAAGCCCGAGGTGCGCGCCCGAAAGGATGCTCAGGCCGACCACGTGTACATCCTCCTGAATCGCGGCGGCCACAATCTGATCCGGCTTCTGTCGAAGG